>CAIYPC010000677.1 GCA_903927975.1 uncultured Bacteroidota bacterium
ATCAATAATTTATGTACCTTTGCACACCGAATTTTTCAAAATATTACTCCAATGCAATCGATATTATAGTTTTTGTAAAGCATAGCAAGATTGATTTCCAAGGATATCAATCTTTATAAATGAAGTATTACAGAAATTGAAGCACAGAGTAAACAGATTCAAAAGATAACTTTTAAAATAAAACAATGTCAGACTTACGATTTCAGAGAAACTTTGGTATTGCGGCTCATATTGATGCCGGCAAAACCACAACCACAGAGCGTATTCTATATTACACGGGCGTGAACCACAAAATTGGTGAAGTGCATGATGGTGCTGCAACTATGGACTGGATGGCGCAAGAGCAGGAGAGAGGTATCACCATCACTTCTGCAGCGACAACCTGTTTTTGGAATTTCCCTACTACGCAGGGCGCTAAGAACAAGGATAGCAAATTGTATAAATTCAACATTATTGATACTCCGGGTCACGTGGATTTTACCGTTGAGGTAGAACGTTCATTGCGTGTGCTGGATGGCTTGCTGGCATTATTCTGTGCTGTGTCAGGCGTTGAGCCACAGTCAGAAACTGTTTGGCGTCAGGCTAATCGTTATAAAGTGCCACGTATTGGGTTTGTAAATAAAATGGATCGTGCAGGTGCGGATTTCTTGAATGTCGTAAAACAAGTTAGAGAAATGCTGGGTGCTAAAGCAGTGCCCTTACAATTGCCGATCGGCGCTGAAGATGATTTTAAAGGTGTGGTGGATTTGATTACCCTGAAAGGAATTATTTGGGAAGATGAAACAAAGGGAATGACTTTCAAAGAAGTTCCTATTCCTGATGATATGGCTGATGAAGTTGCAGAATGGAGACAGCATTTAATTGAAGCAGTTGCTGATTATGATGAAAAATTGTTGGAGAAATTCTTTGATGATCCTAATACGATCACTGAAGATGAAGTACATGAAGCAATCCGTAAAGCAACCATCGATCTTTCTATCATCCCGATGATGTGCGGATCATCTTTCAAAAACAAAGGAGTGCAAACTGCATTGGATGCTATTGTTCGTTATTTGCCGGGTCCAATGGATATCGAAGCGGTAAAAGGAACAGATCCTAACACAGGTGAAGAAATTGAACGCAAACCAGATGCGAAAGAGCCGTTTGCTGCCCTTGCATTTAAAATCATGACGGATCCTTTTGTGGGAAGGCTCGCGTTCTTCCGAGTATATAGCGGTCACTTGGACGCAGGTTCTTATGTGCAGAATACACGTACTGGAAAGAACGAGCGTATCTCGCGAATTATGCAGATGCATGCCAATAAACAAAACCCGATTGATTTTATTGAAGCTGGTGATATCGGTGCGGCAGTTGGGTTTAAGGATATAAAGACTGGTGATACTTTGTGCAATGAGGACAATCCGATTATACTGGAAAAAATGACTTTCCCAGAGCCAGTTATCTCTATTGCCGTTGAGCCAAAAACTCAGGCAGATGTTGATAAGATGGGAATGGCAATCGCAAAACTGGTTGAAGAAGATCCTACTTTAAAAGTGAAGACCGATGAAGAAACAGGTCAGACTATTTTAAGTGGAATGGGTGAATTGCATCTTGAAATTATTGTGGATAGAATGAAGCGTGAGTTCAAGGTTGAAATCAATCAAGGTGCGCCACAGGTTGCCTATAAAGAAGCATT
The DNA here is from genome assembly GCA_903927975.1 of uncultured Bacteroidota bacterium. Lineage (GTDB taxonomy): Bacteria > Bacteroidota > Bacteroidia > Chitinophagales > Chitinophagaceae > Puia. Next base: position 1,676 of record CAIYPC010000677.1, read on the forward strand.
CCAGAAAACAGTTGAGCATAGAGAGATATTGAAGAAACAAACGGGTGGTCGTGGTAAGTTCGCTGATATCGTTTTCGAACTCGGACCTGCGGATGAAGAATTTTTGAAGGAAGGCAAAGGTCATTATCAGTTTGTGAATGATTTGTTTGGTGGATCAATCCCTCGTGAGTTTGTTCCTGCTATTCAAAAAGGTTTTGAAAGCTCAATGACTACTGGTGTGCTTGCAAGCTATCCGGTTGAGAACCTGAAAATCCGTGTATTCGATGGAGGTTTCCATGCGGTGGATTCTGATTCAATGTCTTTTGAATTGTGCGCTAAGCAAGGTTTCCGTGAAGCAGCCAAAAAAGCAAAACCTGTTTTGCTCGAGCCAATCATGAAAGTGGAAGTAATTACGCCTGATCAATACATGGGTGATGTTACCGGTGACTTGAACCGTCGTCGTGGCATTCTCGAAGGAATGGACAGCAAAAATAACGCACAGGTTATAAAAGCAAAAGTTCCTTTGAGCGAAATGTTTGGATACGTAACACAATTACGTTCTCTCAGCTCTGGTCGTGCAACTTCAACCATGGAGTTCTCGCATTATTCACCAGCACCGAATAATATCGCTGAAGAAGTGATAGCGAAAGTGAAAGGAAAAGTGAACGCGTAGAATATTATTCTGAACTATTTTGATAATAAAAACCTTGCTGATCCAGCAAGGTTTTTTGTTATTAAGAAAGTTGACAAGAACAATTAATTCTGTTTTGCGTTAAACTTTTTTAAGTTTGAGATTCGAAGTAAAAAATGAAAACCTCCTACATGAAAAAAAATTTAAGAAAAGCTGCAATTCTATCTATCGTCATGATGGCTGTTTCGTTCACAGCCTCATCTCAGATATACGTTACCGTTAGACCGTCCGTCCCCAAAATTATAAAGCCTGTTCAGCCAAGCCCTGCTCATGTTTGGGTTGAAGAGGATTGGAATGCGCATGGCGGCAAATATGAATATGCTGGCGGTCATTGGAAATTACCTCCGCATCCCGGGTGGGTTTGGGTATCTGGACGTTGGGTTAAAGATGACAAAGGCTGGCGATGGATGCCTGGTCGTTGGAGAAGAGGGCGAAGATATTAATAGTTAATTGTGAATAGTGAATGGTCAATGTTTCATAATTCAAAAGATTATTAAATCCATCTCGGCAAACTGCCGGGATTTTTTGTTTCACTGATTATCGGTTGCATTTCATCTGAATGATTTAATTTCCCGAAAAATTAAATCTATGCTTTGCCGACAGAAAATTTTCTTTCTTCTTTTCATTACTATCCTTGTTACTGTTTCCAATAAATCTAATGCTCAATATGGAAATAGATTTGAATGGAGTAAAGATGGAAATTCATATTATTCAATGAAAGATGGAGGCATCATATCCATTTCAGTTGTTGATAATAAAGAAACATCAGTTCTCTCAAAAGATAAATTGATCCCGTCGGGACAAACAAATCCCTTGACGATAAAAAGATTTATTGTTTCTGATGATGGACAGAAAATGTTAATCTATACCAATTCAAAAAAAGTTTGGCGCTATGAAACGAGAGGCGATTATTGGCTTTATGATCTGCAAAAAAATTCTTTGACACAGCTTGGCAAAAGTTTGCCCGCATCATCATTGATGTTCGCAAAATTTTCTCCTGATGGAAATAAAGCTGCTTATGTGAGCGGGCATAATTTATATGTTGAAGATCTTTCTTCAAACGAAATAAAACAATTGACGTTTGATGGAACCCGCAAACTTATCAACGGAACTTTTGATTGGGCTTATGAAGAAGAATTTGATTGTCGCGATGGTTTTCGTTGGAGCCCCGACAGCAAAAAAATTGCTTACTGGCAAATTGATGCAAGCAATACGAGAGATTATTTTATGCTGAATACAACTGATTCAGTTTATTCAAGAATAGTACCTGTTGAATATCCTGTGTCAGGAGAAAAACCATCCACCTATAAAATTGGCGTTGTTGATATTTCATCTGCGCAAATAAAATGGATGAATATTCCAACTGATGAAACTTGGGGAACTTATGTTCCGAGAATGGAATGGGCTGCGAATAGTGATGAACTCATCATTCAACATCTTAACAGAAAACAAAATGAGAGCAACCTGATGCTTTGCAATGTTGTTGATGGTTCTTCCAAAATAATTTATACTGAAAAAGATGCAGCATGGATTGATATTGCGGGGCGTTATTATGCTTCTTATAGAATGGGTGGATGGGATTGGCTGAGCAATGGCACAGAATTTTTATGGCCGAGTGAAAAAGATGGCTGGCTTCATTTATATAAAATAAGTCATGATGGTAAGAAAGAGACATTGATAACTCAGGGTAATTATGATGTGATGGATATTAAGCGCGTTGATGAAAAATCGGGCTATGTGTATTTTATGGCATCGCCTGATAATGCCACTCAAAAATATTTGTATCGCGCAAAATTAAATGGCAAAGGCAAAGCCGAATTATTATCTCCATTAAATCAGATTGGCACGCACGATTATATCATTTCATCGAATGCAAAATTAGCGTGGCACAGTTTTTCAAATCATTATACTCCATTAACGACTGAATGGGTGGCGCTGCCAGATCATTCTGCATTGGATGGACACAAAGTATATCATGCAGTTGAACAGGCTGATTCAACAAAATCAAATGTCAGTTTCTTTAAAATAAAAACGGAAGAGGGAATTGAGATGGATGCATGGATGGCAAAGCCTTCGCATTTCGATCCTTCAAAAAAATATCCGGTCGTGTTTTTTGTTTATACAGAACCAGCAGGACAAAATGTTCGCGATTTTTATGGCATTGCAAACAACAGAGAATACATTGGCAATATGGCTGATGATGGATATATCTACATTTCCATTGATAACCGTGGCACGCCAGCACCGAAGGGAAGTGCATGGAGAAAATCTATTTATAGAAAAAGTTCCTCCCGAATTACTTGGCACATTTCCTATTATGGTATTGTTATATAGCCCAAAAAAGATTAAGCAATTTAACAAAAAAAAGAATGCGCTAAAATTTTTTTTATAAAA
>CAIYPC010000678.1 GCA_903927975.1 uncultured Bacteroidota bacterium
GGGCTATTCACATTAAAGGCCCTTCGGGTAAAAAATCAAACGACCTGCCCTCCAAAAGATTAATGTGAGCCTTTTTAGAATGACCTTGATCTGAAGTAATAAACTAGACATAAAAAAGCTCCGCATTTGCAGAGCTTCAATTTTTTTTGACCCAATTCAATCTTTTATTCAGCGGGTTGGAACCTGAGTTCCTGTAACAATTGCTTATCGCCTTTGAGCTTCATGAACAAAACAGTTTTGTAATCGCCATTGCGGGTTTTCAAAACACCAATACAAAACTCAGAGCCGGCGTTTTCGCCTTTGTGCTTAACCTGAAAATTTTGTACCCCGTTGTTTGAAAAAAAATCGCGGATGACCATCTCAGCCTGTGTTTTGCTGTACGTGTCTGTTTTGTCGGGAAGCGTTATGTCCACTCTGTTGTCTAAATAAGCTGATAACTGATTCACATTGCCGGAGCGAATTGCTGTAGCTACATCATCGATGCTGAAGAAATAAGGCTTGAAGGAAATAAGGAACAGCGCAATAAGGATAACCGCTGCACCTTTAAAGTTTTTCATATTAAAAATGGATTTTCATTACATAGTCTCTTCCAAAAATATGCCAAACTATTACTATGCATGAAAAATACCTGATAACAGCTCAATACTTATTAACTTTGAGCCGCTAAAAAAAGCTTTCTTAAACATAAAAATATATGGCAAATAAAAGGGCAATGCTCATCATCATGGATGGATGGGGACTCGGCAAAGTACCATCTTCTGACGCTATTCAGCACTCAAACACTCCTTTCGTTCATTCATTATATACAAAATATCCCAACACAACTTTGGTCACTTGCGGCGAGGCGGTTGGTTTGCCCGACGGACAGATGGGCAATTCCGAAGTCGGTCATTTGAATCTTGGTGCCGGAAGAATTGTGTATCAGGAACTGCAGCGCATTAATGTTGCCGTGCGTGACGGCTCTTTTGCAAAAAATGAAGTGTTGCTGAGCTCTATAAAATATGCAAAGGCAAATAATAAAGCTTTCCATCTGCTCGGTTTGGTTAGCAACGGCGGCGTGCATTCTCATATCAATCATTTAAAAGCCATTATTGACATCTGTAAAAATGAAGGTTTGCAGCAGGTTTATGTTCATGCTTTCACTGATGGCCGCGACGCGGATCCCAAAAGCGGTCTTGGTTTTATTAAAGAATTGCAGGAGCATTTAGATAAGAACGTAGGCAAAATTGCAACGGTAAGCGGTCGCTATTATGCAATGGACAGAGATAAAAGATGGGAACGCGTGAAGCTGGCTTATGATGCAATGGTGAATGGCGTTGGCGCAAAATCAAAAAGGGCAATCGGAGCTGTTGAGGAATCTTATGCAAATAATGTTACTGATGAATTCATCAAGCCAACTGTTATTATAGATACTAATAATAATCCGATAGCTACCATAAAAAACGATGATGTTGCAATATGTTTCAACTTCAGAACGGATCGCTGTCGTGAGATAACTGAAGTGCTTACGCAGACTGACATTCCAGAACAAGGAATGAAAAAATTATCGCTGCATTATACGACGATGACACAATATGATCACAGTTTCAAAAACGTGAATGTGATTTTTGAAAATGATGATCTGAAAAATACTTTAGGAGAAATAATTGCAAAAGATGGATTGAAACAAATCCGTATTGCGGAAACAGAAAAATATCCGCATGTATCTTTCTTTTTTAGCGGCGGAAGAGAAAAACCTTTTGATGGAGAAAAAAGGATTATGATACCATCCCCAAAAGTGGCAACTTATGATCTGCAACCTGAGATGAGCGCTTACGAAGTAACAGATGCTATCATTCCAGAAATTGAAAATAAAACGGCAGATTTCATTTGCCTGAATTTTGCAAATGCTGATATGGTTGGCCACACTGGTATTTGGCAAGCAGCCATCAAAGCCGTTGAAACAGTTGATAAATGTGTTGAACGCGTTGTTACCGCTGCTTTAAATAGTGATTATGTTGTTTTTCTTACCGCAGATCATGGCAATGCAGATTATTTAATTAATGAAGATGGCTCTCCGAATACTGCCCATACCCTTAATTTGGTACCGCTTTTTGTTATTGACAAAGAATGGAAAGGAACAGTTAAGCCAGGCAAACTCGGTGATATAGCGCCAAGTATTCTCACCATGATGGGACTTGAAATTCCAAAGGAAATGACGGGAGAGGTGTTAGTTAGTTGAGTTAACTAGTTGAAAAGTTGATCGGTTGATTAAGTTGAAAAGTCGGCGCGATCATTTTTTATAGGATTATGCATTTAGTTGGCAAAGCCATGCGATGGCAAGCCGATGTTTTTAGCACCAAACGTTCCTACGGAACGAATGAACTCACAACCGCTTTTCTACCCACCAAATGTTCCTACGGAACATGATGTAGCTTTTTTGAAAATTTCTTTTCTTCCATAATCCCAATTTTATAATCTAACTTACTCTACCATTCTCACAACTCACAACTCACAACTCACAACTCACAACTCACAACTCACAACTCACAACTCACAACTCACAACTCACA
>CAIYPC010000679.1 GCA_903927975.1 uncultured Bacteroidota bacterium
TGTGAGAGAAGGAACTAATGAAATTATGCCCATTTGCTGTTTGGCGTTTGTGGTTTGTGGTTTGTGGTTGGTAGTTTGTAGTTTGTGGTTCTGATGAATAGTGAGTTGCGGGCTATTATATATCGCTGAATAGAATTCCTTCAGTACAAGAGTGCGACGCAAGAATGCTTAATAGAATTACTAAAGTTGGGTACCAAAAAAGACTAAAAAATTAAAAGCTGCTCAGATTAATAATCAATGACGCACATAAGAACCACAAACTACCAACCACAAACCACAAACGTCAACTCCCGAGCGCTTGTATCACATCATACTTCGTTACAATGTGGTAATCGCCAGTATCATCTTTTGCAAGCACAGCACCATTTTCTTTGGTGATGAGGCTGCTTAATCTTTCCATCGGTGTGTCGTAAGAAACAGTAGGGTAGCTGCTTTCAATCACTTCATAAATTTTTTTGTATTTGATGTCTTGACCATCTCTCATCATTTTGCTGAAGAGCCCACTTTCGCTCACAGCGCCAGAAATATTGCCGTTTTGCATAACCGGAAGGTTCTCGATGTTATATTTTTGCATCAGCTCAAACGCATCTGAAACATTTTTGTCGGCAGTAATGGTAATCAATTTTTTTGCGCCCCTTGAGTTCACTATATCTTTAAATGTTTTCACCTCCAAAAAGCCACGCTCCATCATCCATTGATCATTATAAATTTTTGCAACATAACGGCTTCCATGGTCATGAAAAACACAAACGACCACATCATCTTTTTTTAATTTTCCTTTCAATTGTATCAATCCTTGCAAACAACTGCCTGCACTATATCCACAGAACAATCCTTCTTCCTTCGCAAGGCGTCTTGCGATCACTGCGCCGTCTCTGTCAGTTACTTGTTCAAAATAATCAATCACATTCATGTCATAATTTTCAGGAACAAAATCTTCACCAAAACCTTCGGAAATATAAGGATGCACTTCGCTCATATCAACTTCACCGGTGCGAAAATATTTTGTGAGCAACGAGCCATAAACATCAATTGCCCAAACTTGGATATTCGGATTTTTTTCTTTCAGGTACATCGCAGTGCCAGTCACTGTTCCACCAGTTCCTGCAGTGCAAACAAAATGCGTGATTTTTCCTTCTGTCTGTTCCCAAATTTCAGGACCTGTTGTTTCATAATGCGCCTGGCGGTTTGCGAGATTGTCATATTGATTGCACAAGTATGAATTTGGTATTTCTCTTTCCAATCTTTTCGCAACAGAATAGTAGCTGCGCGGATCATCAGGTTCAACATTTGTCGGGCAAATAATCACCTCCGCACCGAGTGCTTTTAGTATATCAGATTTTTCTTTTGATTGTTTATCGGTGGTCGCAAAAATGCATTTATATCCTTTCACAACTGCAGCCAAAGCAAGACCCATGCCTGTGTTGCCGGATGTGCATTCAATAATAGTGCCGCCGGGTTTTAGTTTGCCTTCTTGTTCTGCAACCTGCACCATCTTCAGCGCCATGCGATCTTTCACTGAGTTGCCGGGATTAAAATATTCCACTTTTGCAAGCACAGTGCAAGGAAAATCTTTGGTGATTTTATTGAGGCGGATCAGTGGAGTATTACCAATTGTTTCAAGAATATTGTTCTTAATGTTCATAGTTATTTTGTTATTGCAAATGTAATGAATAATAAGCTGTGAGCTCTTAGCGATGAGCTGAGAGCGGAGGAAATTAGCTCGAAGCTCACGGCTCATTGCTCGTAGCTATCTTTACATCATGAAAGTATATTTTATCAGTGGGCTTGCGGCGGATAGTAGAGTATTTAAATATATTCAGTTGCCAGCAAATTGCGAAGCTGTGCATTTGCATTGGATCGATCCTTTGAAGAATGAATCCTTGCAAAGTTATTCGATGAGGCTTGCAGAAAAGATTGATGTGAATGAACCGTTTTCAATCATCGGGCTTTCCATGGGCGGAATGATCGCCAGCGAAATATCGCACAAATTAAATCCTATAATTACTATTCTTATTTCGAGTATTCCGTCATCAAAGTATTTGCCATTTTATTTTAAGATGGCAGGGAAATTAAAACTTCATAAAGCAGTTCCCGTTTCTTTTGTAAAATCTGCTGCCATTGCAAAACGATTTTTTAGTGCGGAGACTGATGATGATAAAATGACAATAAAACAGATCATCGAAGACAGTGATACAAATTTTATTCATTGGGCAATGGATGCAATCCTTAAATGGAAGAACGAAATTTCACCAGCATCTTATATACATATTCACGGAACGAGGGACGAGGTGCTTCCAATGCGTTTTGTGAAACCAACTCATATTATCCCAAAAGCAGGACATTTAATGGTGATGACAAATGCAAAACAGTTGAATGAGATTTTGAGTGAAGTATTGGCTTAACAGAGAGTTTAATAATTCAATTTTGCATCCTTGTTCAATTTACTCTGCGATTTTTTATTGAGTCTGATTGTTACCGGAGAATCATCAATATATAATGTGATATCGGAAATCATTTCTTCTTTTAAAAATTTAATGGCAGCATCATCGAGCGAATGAACTGTATTATACGAAAGCGTGATATCCATTAATGAGTATGTGGTATCAAAAACTGGTTTGTGTATAGCAAGGATTTTAAAGTCCGCAGAAGTCAATATAATGCTATCAAGATTTACTTTCGGCATATCTTTTACAGGCTTGATCAAAAATGAAAATTCAATCCCTTCTTTTCCGTTCACGAATTTCTTTATTGAATAAAACGCTTTTGAAATTACTGTTTCTGGCGTATAAGAAAAGGCAGTCAGATTTGTGCTGAAAACAACATTTCCATTGTTGATGTTTGTTTGCGCAGAAAGCCTGAGTGTTGACAAAATAAATATTGCGGCTATGAAATACTTCATTGTGATTTTTAAATTGAAGTTGCAAATCTATTGCTTTGTTATGAGTTTGTTTTTTGAAAAAATGTCTGAACCACGATTTTAACCTGATTCTTCTGAGTGCCCTGATCATAAATGCTGCCAGCATAATAAGGAATCAGGTGAATAAGATAAATCAGGTTAAAATCGTGGTCCAGACAATCTCTAAAAAAAAACCTCCCCAATAAAATCGGAGAGGCTTACCGGACTTAACGATTATTCATCATCAAGCTTCTTTGTGCTGTTGTTTTTTTCTGGTCAGATAAATATCAAGCATCATCAACCCAAGGACCACATTAATGCCTAAAAATATATTTGTGTAAGTGCTGTTCAAAAATTTGCTCCAATCTACCTTACCAACGGTATTATTATATTCAGTAAGAATTTTTGGCGTTGCTGTATCGGTTAAGTGTACTTGAGAAAAAGTGTAGATTAAAAATCCAACAATCATTGTTATAAAAAAACCTCCGATTCCCCAGATTATTTTCTTGTTGATGTAGCTGCGTGTTGCTGGTGCCACTTTATACTTTGCAATTTCATCCATCACGTTTTTGGTGAAACGCATAGAAGGTTCGTCCAGCTCAGTGCTTTGCATCAATTGGTGCGCTTCCAGCAGTTCGTGGTATTTATTCTTCCACTCAAGATTGCTTTCGATCAGTTTTTCAATTGCTGATTTTTCATTCACGCTGCTGATTCCATCGATATAATCCCACAAACGTTCTTCTATGTTAAGATCATTATCCATAAAATTGTTTTTTCTTGTTTCGGTAATTTTATTACAAAGGTTATCCCGATTATTTTCCTCGTTCGCTAAATTATCAGTCACCTTGTAATTCACGTACTTCATGACTAAAATATTTTTCCATTTTATCTTTCAATCTTTGTCTTGCGCGGTGAAGTTTTACTTTCACGGTGTTTGGCTCCAGCCCTAAAATCTTTCCCATTTCTTCCAGCGATTGCTCACCTTTATAAAACAATGTTATTACCTGCGCATCATCGGGGCTTAACATTTTTATCGCTTCATTCACCATGGCATGTCTTGATTTTTGCTCAATCAAATTTGCTTTAAAAGATGATTCCTGATTCTCTACCTGTATCAACGTTTTCTCATTATCCATAGATACTGTGTCCAGTTTTTTCTTTCGTAAAAAAGTAATAGAACTTGTGCGAACAATTGTATAAAGCCACGTACTGAATTTCGACTCGCCGCGAAAATCCGCTAGTGATCGATATGCTTTCACAAAAATATCTTGTGATACTTCCTCCGCATCTTCACGCGATTCCACCATCCGCAGAACAAGTGTGAAAACATAGCTTTGATAGCGTTCCACAATCTGCGAATAGATTTGCTGGTCTCCTTTCAGAACCCTGCTGATAATTTCAGTATCTGTCAGTCCGGTGTGCATGACAATGATTGAGACTACGCTTTTTGTTTGGAGGTTACAAGGTAAGGCGTTTTTTTGCGTAGCGTGTCTGAAAGTCCGGAAAGTCGGAAAGACGGAAAGCAGAGCGGCGTCCTTCTTTCGGACTTTACAGACTTTCCGTCTTTTCTGACTATTTTAATCCTAACTTTAAGCAACACTATTATATATGAACAACCGCGACAAAAGTATTATTTACTTTATTTTAGGACTTTACACACTGATGATTAGCTGGTATTATAACCATTCCATTGTATGGCTGATCATACATTATATATTCTGGCCAGTGTATTTAATATATGAACTGCTTACCGGTCACCTTTCTCATGGCATGTGGAAGACGATTCCTGAATCTTACTTTAAATAATCTGAACCAAGATTTTAGCCTTATTTATCTGATTGTACTGATTTGATTAATAGCAATCGGGCTGAGATTCTAAATCATGCTATCAAAATTGGATTTTGATCTAATTTTCCAGTTATGATCGCTGCATTCTGAAGAATAAGGTGAATAAGATAAATAAGGTTAAAATCGTGGTTCAGACAATGACCTTCAAAAAAATTCCCGCTTGCCTGTAACCTGCGCGAAACAGCGTTAGTCTTATATTTTGAAAAGACGCTGAAGAAGTTCTTAAAAAAATCAGAAAAGATTGTAACCCTGAACCGAAAGCAGTAGTCTGATATAAATTAGAAACAATTAAAATTATAGTTATGCACGGAGAATTTTTGATACCAATAGTAATGTTCGCAGGAGGTTTCGCAATGGTATTCGGGATCGTTTATCTGAGAACACGCCAAAACTTGGCCATGATAGAAAAAGGGATGAACCCAAAACAGTTTGCCAACAGGCCAGCGCCCTATAGAAACCTGAAATGGGGCTTGCTTTTAGTGGGAGCAGGATTGGGATTTTTTATCGCCTATTTGCTTGATAATTTCTTGCTTTATAAGATAAGCCACACTGACAACTGGGGCAATAACGGAGCTAACCTTCCAGTATATTTTGCACTGGTAGCAATAGGCGGAGGCCTTGGTCTTATTCAGTCTTATAAAATGGAAAAGAAAGAAACTCTGGATAAAGAAACACGCCAACAGGAATAATAACCATCAACATACATCCTTCTTATCGAATCAAAAAGCATCTTGAAAGAGATGCTTTTTTAGTTTAGAGTTCAGAGTCGGGAGTCCGGAATAGCAGCGACTAACTCGGAACTCCCGACTCGTAACTCGTAACTCTGAACTCACAACTCTCTACTGCTCCAGTGCTTTCTTAACTACCGGATCGAAGGTATTTGCCACTTCAAAATACCCTTCCTGTCTCCATCCTTGTCTTCCGAGCAATGCTTTTGTTCTTAACAACAAAACTTGTTTGTCTTTTTCAGGAATTGCTTTTAGGTTCACTGAATCTTTCGCAGCATATTCAATCAAATCTGACCAAAGTTTATCATCCTCTTTAAACCCGGTTGCAAAATCAGAAGCGTTTTTAAATTGTTTGAATTCCACTATGTGATTTATGTAATAAGAATATATAAAACGGTTCAGTGTATTTTTTGAGTAAAGGGAAATGATGCTGTGATCAATTGTTGCAGTATCAAATGCAATAAAAATATCTGGTGTTATTCCACCGCCACCATAAACAGTTCTGCCGCCATTTGTTTTATATAATTTCCCTGCATGAACACTTGAGGTATCACCGTGCAAAACTTCACCGTCATGAAAACGCTTCATCACTTCTTCATTATATGCTTCATGATTTTGTTTGTCATAAGGCTTTTGAATGCTGCGACCTGTTGGTGTATAATATCTCGCAACCGTCAAACGCAAGGCCGAGCCATCACTCAATTGATATTGTTCCTGAACAAGCCCTTTGCCAAAAGTGCGGCGACCGATTATTGTTGCGCGATCCCAATCTTGCAAAGCACCCACCAATACTTCACTTGCGGACGCGGTACCTTCATCAGTGAGCACCACAAGTTTTCCTTTTTCAAACAAGCCATCAATTTTGCAACGATATTCCACTTTGGGTGAATTCACGCCCTGCGTGTAAACAATCAATTTGTCCTGATCTAAAAAATCATCTGCTATTGCAACTGCCTGTTGCAAAATGCCACCGCCATTTCCGCGTAGGTCAAGTACTAATTTTTGCAAACCATTTTTTTGAAGTGCTTGCATCGCCTGCACAAATTCAGGATGTGTTGTTTCAGAAAATTTATTAATGCGGATATAACCGGTTTCTTTATTGATCATGTAAGAAGCATCAATTGCAGGCAAAGGAATCATTCCGCGTGTGATGGCAACCGGTACTGGTTTTTTTTCACGTATAACCGTAATCGTTACATTGCTCGCACCTGGCCCGCGCAAAAATTTTTTAATTTTATCTGCGTCAATATTATTTCCTGCAACCGTGGAATCATTTACTTTAATAATCTTGTCGCCAATTTGCAAACCAGCTTTATCGCTCGGTCCGCCCGCAAGCACGCTCACGATATTTACAGTATCATCAAAGATTTGAAACTCTACACCGATGCCCTCAAAATTTCCCTGCAGATCTTCGTTCTCTTCTCCCAAATTTACAGGAGGAATATATCTTGAATGTGGATCAAGATGAGCGAGCATTCCTTGAATTGCATTTTCTCCAAGCGTGTCCGTATTCACAGAGTCAACATAGCGTTGCGTGATCAGCCCAACTACTTCATCAAGAGGTGCTTTTTTTCTTGTCTTAAAAAATCCACTTGGGCTGATATCCGAGCTGAGACGATAGCCAATCAACATCCCAAAAATCATCACTATTGCAAAAAGCAAAGGCAGCCAGACCTTAAGTTTATTCATTCGAGTATTTTTTCAAATAGCACGCAAATTAAGGAAGTTTGGGGTTTGAAATTTGTGGTTTGTAGTTTGTGGTTTGTAGTTCTGATAAATGGCAAGTTGTAATTGGTTGTTGGCTTCTTTGGAAACCAGCATAAGTAATTCTATTAAGCATCGTTGTGTCACTCACTTGTACGGCAGGATTACTACTGAGCTTTGGTTTCATAATTTGTAACA
>CAIYPC010000680.1 GCA_903927975.1 uncultured Bacteroidota bacterium
AGATCCCAAAAATCTTAAAGGTTTAATGTGACGCTCGAATATAATTTAGTCTTCTCGATAAACCTTCAAGGTTTATCAAGCTCCCCGATAAAAATCTTAAAGTCGTCTAGTTAATGATTTTTTATTCTACTGATTCGAGCTCCCACTCTTTCCCTTGCTATCATCATTATTAATGCCGCGCTGATTCTTTTTGATTTCGCTATTCAATCTTCCGAATTTAAAATTTAATCGTAGCGTAAATCCGCGATATGGCTCCTGACCAAAAGATGCCTGATAAAAATCCGGTGTTTCACTATGCGAACGGAATGTAAACAGCCTGCTATAAGGATTATTTGCCGACAATGCAATGGTTGCTTTTTTATTCATAAATGTTTTTGAAAGCACGTAGGAAGTGAAAACAAACGGGCTTGATTTTCCTTGTAAGTTCACGTCACCACTAAAAAATCCTGCATCAATTCCAACACGATATCCTTTGCCAAATTTATATCCCGCATTAAAAAAGGCATTTCCTGTGAAGCCTTGATTATGATATAGCTCGCCGTTGTATGCACCTTTTAGCCACACATGCGCTATCTGACCATTCAGGCTAACAGTCAAATCTTTTATGATAGAAAAATTTGTATTCACGTTCAATCCGAGCCGGCTATTGCTGCCAAGATTTTGATAAGTAGTAAGCGTTACTGTGTCTCCGGTGTTATTCGTTTCAAGGCTTGTAACATTTTGAATGGAGTTTGATGAGAACGCATAGCTCAATCCAATATTCACTGAAGTCTTTTTAAAATTGCTATAATTCAATTCAAATGTGTGATTCAATTCAGGCTTCAAATTTGGATTTCCTGTGCTGATAAATTTTGGGTTCGACTGATCTACAAATGGATTCAATTGATAAATTCCCGGACGGCTGATGCGATCCGTATAACCAAAATTGATTGAGCTGCTTTTTAAATTTCGCTGAATGGAAACAGATGGGATCAGATTATTATAATCCTGATGAACAGAACTTCCTACAGAAACAAAATCAGCATTGATGGCTGTATGCTCTAATCGCAATCCACCTTTCGCGGTCCACTTTTCCCATTTGAACTGATAAGAATTATACAAGCTATAAATGTCCTGATGATAATTGAAATCATTGCTCAGTATTGGATTGGGAACATATTTTCCTGATGAGTCGTCGAAATTATTCGTTTCGAAATTGCTGAAATTATTTCTGACGATCGCTTTCCCGCCTGCCTCAAGCGTAAGCTTTTTGATTGGCTGAACATAATCCAATTGAATAGTATGTTCTTTATTTCCCGCGCTGTTATATTGATTGTAATTTGGAAATTCATAATCCAGTGTGTCGGAAAAAATGTTGTTATTATATTCTTTATTCGGCGAATAGCTGTATTTGTATGAAAGCGTGAGCAAACGGTTCTTATCTTTTTTAAACCCTAATTGATAATTAAGCGCTGCATCAAGACCGCCGTAGTTATTATATCCCGAATTCAATAAGCGATATTCCTGCTGTGATAAGCCATTTCCATCAACCAAATTCGTAAGCTGGTCGCTGCTTTGATTTCGCCTTCCGTTATAAAATTCCAGCGAGCCTGTCAGCAAATTCAAACTATCAATTTCATAGCTCAGTTCCGCATTTCCATATTTATTATTTCCATTGTTTGTGTTCAATCCATTCTGCGACAGCACTGAATTATCAGCAAAAAAAGTTTGTGTGTTACCGAAACCAGTTGTCTGATGAGGGTGTGTGTTGAAACCAAAAAAAGCAGACATACCAAATTTTCCTTGCTTCATGGTGCCATTTAAATTCATACCCGGTCCCCATATCGTATTGTATCTCGCATTGACACCAATATTATAACCTTGATCCATATTTTTTTTAGTAATGATATTGATGATGCCAGCCAACCCTTCCGCATCGTATTTTGCAGGCGGCGTGGTAATCACTTCAATGCGCTCAATATTTGTAGCTGGCATCGCTCTTAATACATCAGAAGGGTTTTTTGCAACCAGTGCCGATTCTTTTCCGTTGATCAATATTTTATAATTGCTATTGCCTTTTAGTTTGATGTTATCAGAAGCATCAACAGATAATAAAGGCACTTTGCGCATGATGTCTAACGCAGTGAGCGCAACGCTTTCAGGATCGGCGGCAACATCATAAGTGATCCCATCAATTTGTCTTTTCATTACTGGTCGCGTGGCTGTTACAGTAACTTCTTTTAATTGTTTGCTTGAAGGGGACAATGAAATTTTGCCGACATTAACAACCGATCCTTCATTTTTTATAGGAATGGTTTTATCAGCATAACCAGTAAACGCTAATATCAGATTATAGGTTTTATTATCAGCCGCAGAAATCTCAAAACTGCCATCTTCTTTTGCTAATACACTTTTTAGGGTAATCGTTGTTTTTGCATCCTGCAAAACAACTGTGACATAAGAAAGCGCTTTGTTGCCAAGAGAGTCGATAACTGAGCCCTTGATAGTGATGTTAGGTGTGGCACTTTGAGCCGAAACAACAACAGAAAGGCAAATAAAAAATACTGCGATTAATAAGGGTTTCAAGATTTGCGTTTTGGGGTAAATTATTATGATTCAAAAAAGCTGACGCAAAAGTAATAACCGTCTAATCGACATGTATAATCTGTAACTGTAATTAAATCTTAAATTATATAAGTGGCAAGACCATGTTTTGTATTATTCAAAAAGAATATATCGGAACAATGAGAAGAGAACTATCGTAAATACAATCGTGTAATTTGAACACTATCGTTATATTGTATCTGCAATCTCTATTCAACCAAAACAAAAAATATGAGAAAACTATTTTGCATTTTATTTCTTGCGATGTTGCTTCAATCTGTATCTGCACAAAAAAATAATCAGCAAGATGTGGCAACAATCACAGCCGCAAGAATGGCTTCCAATAAATTCATCGCTGACCATGACATTGATGGCATATCAAAATTTTTGCTGGATGATTTTGTGCAAGTTCGGGGGAACGCAACTCATCTTACTGGAAAGGATATTGTTGTTGCTTCGTGGAAACAATTGTTCATCAGCAATCCCAAAGTGAGCTATGTTCGCAACCCAACTGAAATTATTATCAGCGACAACGACTCGTTGGCTTGGGAAACGGGAAAATGGATTGGGATAAATTCTTACAGCAAAGGCGGAAACTACTCAGCCATGTGGCGAAAATGGAATGGCGAATGGAAAATTCAGGCGGAACTTTTTGTGTCATTGAACGATTGAGCAAGTTGCTTATATTTGAAACTTCACATATATAGAAAACAAAAAAAGACCGCCTCATGAAAAAAATCAATTTTTATTTAGTGATGAAATATTTATTATCTGCTTTATTTATTATTACAGTTTCACATCAAAATATTTCAGCTCAAACTCAAAAACTTTCCGCAGAACAAGAATCAGCAAGAAGCATTTTTAAAGAGCTTATTGAAATCAATACCACTCATTCTGTCGGCAACACTACTATGGCCGCGAACGCCATGGCAAAAAGATTTTTAGATGCAGGCTTTGATCAAAAAGATATTCATGTGTTTGGTCCGCAAGATCGAAATCAAAATATGGTGATCCGTTTTCATGGATCTGGAAAAGCAAAACCAATTTTATTTATATCGCATCTTGATGTGGTGGAAGCACGCCGCGAAGATTGGTCGCTCGATCCTTTTCAATTAACCGAACGTGATGGATATTTTTATGGCAGAGGAACACTCGACATAAAAGATGGTGCTGCAATTCTTGTTGCAAATTTTTTAAGATTAAAGAAAGAAAATTTTACACCTGATCGCGATTTGATTCTTGCGCTTACCGCTGGCGAAGAAGGCGGTTCTGATTATGATGGAATAGAATGGTTAATAGCAAATCATCGTGATTTGATCGATGCAGAATTTTGTGTGAACATGGACGCAGGAGATCCTCAAATAAAAAATGGCAAGAGGATCAACAGAACAGTTCAGCCAAGTGAAAAAGCTGTTTTGGATTTTAGTTTTGAAGTGAAAAATCGTGGAGGGCATAGTTCTTTGCCTGTTAAAAACAATTCTATCTATCATTTGGCCGATGGGCTTGCAAAATTGGAACAATATAATTTTCCTGCTGATCTCAATGAAATAACAAGAGCCTATTTTGGAAAAATGGCAACCATTGAAACTGGGCAATTGTCTGCTGATATGAAAGCCGTTTCAGAAAACCCAAATGACAGCAATGCCATTTATCGCTTGTCAACATCGCCATATTATAATGCACTGCTGCGCACTACTTGCGTTGCAACGAGGCTGGAAGCAGGACATGCTATCACTGCATTGCCGCAATATGCAAAGGCATTGGTTAATTGCAGGGTGATGCCTGGCGCTAAGCAAATTGATATTCAGAATGCGTTGATACAAATGTTGGCTGATACCCAAATTGTGGTGACGGCGCTCGACACGATGATGAGCAATCCACCTTCTCCGCTAAAGCCGGAACTGATGCAGAAAATTGAAAGCCTTACAAAAAAATTATGGCCCGGCGTTGTGGTTATGCCCGTGATGCAAGTGGGTGCGTCGGATGGGCTTTTTCTGCGTGGTGCAGGCATACCGACTTATGGAATTTCAGGCGTGTTTATTAATGTGGATGATAATCGTGCTCATGGAAAAGATGAAAGGATCGGCGTGAAAGATTTTTATGATGGATTGGAATATGAATATTATTTGATAAAGATGTTTTCGACGGCGAAGTAGTGAGGAGGTGAGTGATAAGTAGTCAGTGACAAGTGATAAGTATTCGATTGTGAATAGGAGAATTAAATTCAATCACCACTCACAATTCACTACTTCTTCACTATACAAAAAATAAAAAACTAAAGAAAGGTCATGAAAAAATTTAATTCATATTCATTGCTGAAATATTGTTTAGCTGTTTTATTTATCGTTGCAATCTTCAGTCAGGATATTTCTGCTCAAACACAAAAGATTACGGCCGAACAAGAATCAGCGAGAAGCATTTTTAAAGAGCTTATCGAAATCAACACAACACATGCTGCTGGTAACACAACAACTTCAGCGAAAGCAATTCTCAAAAGGCTTACTGACGCTGGCTTTGCTCAAAAAGACATTCAGATAATTGGGCCACAGGAAAAAAATCAAAACATCGTTGTTCGGATTCATGGTTCAGGAAAAGCAAAACCCATTTTATTTTTAGCGCATCTCGATGTGGTGGAAGCGCTCCGAAAAGATTGGTCGCTCGATCCTTTTCAATTTACAGAACGTGATGGATTTTTTTATGGCAGGGGAACGATGGATATAAAAGATGGGGCTGCTATTCTTATTGCAAATTTCATTCGGCTAAAAAAAGAAAACTTCATACCAGAACGTGATCTAATCCTTGCACTTACTGCAGGTGAAGAAGGCGGTGCTGATTACAATGGCATAGAGTGGTTGTTAAAAAATCATCGTGATTTGATCGATGCAGAATTTTGCATCAACATGGATGCTGGCGATCCGCAAATTAAAAATGGCAAAAGAATTAATCGCACAGTTCAGGCAAGCGAAAAAGCTGTTTTGAATCTTAGCCTTGAAGTAAAAAATGCAGGTGGACATAGTTCACTGCCATCAAAGGACAATGCAATTAATAATCTTGCTGAAGGACTTGCAAAATTGAAGCATTATGATTTTCCGGTTCAGATCAATGAAGTGACAAGAACTTATTTTGGAAAGATGGCTGCGCTTGAGAGCGGGCAACTTTCTGCTGACATGAAAGCTGTATCAGAAAATCCTTCTGACACGGCTGCTATTTTTCGTTTATCAACTTCTCCTTATTATAATGCTTTGATGCGCACAACATGCATCACCACTATGATAGAAGGGGGGCATGCAATCAATGCATTGCCTCAATCTGCAAAAGCAACCATTAATTGCCGCGTGATGCCTGGAGCCAAACAAGTGGATATTCAAAATGCGCTCACGCAGGTATTGGCCGACAATCAAATTGTTGTTACTGCCCTTGGTAATTTGTTAGATAATCCTGATTCGCCACTAAAACCTGAGCTTATGCAAAAAGTGGAAAGCGTTACTAAAAAACTTTGGCCTGGCGTGATGGTTCTTCCCGTGATGGAAGTAGGCGCTACGGATGGCATTTATTTGCGCGGCGCTGGCATACCAACCTACGGCATTTCAGGAGTGTTTATTGATGTTGACGATAATCGTGCGCATGGAAAAGATGAAAGGATAGGCGTGAAAGATTTTTATGATGGATTGGAATATGAATATAATTTGATAAAAATATTTTCGGCTGCAAAGTAGTGAGGAGGTGAATGGTGAATAAGGAACTCGAATTTTTAATCAGCACTCTGATTCGAAGGTCACTATTCATCAGTGATTACTTACCACTTACAACCGACCACTCATTTCACTTCTTCCTCCTGCGGCTTATCCTTCACAACCGTCAAATCATTTGCTTCAACAGTGATCAGCACAAGACCTAATTGCACAACTGCTTTTTTGCCCCGCAATTCTTTTAGTATTCCGACCTGATGATTTTTTTTCATCATCACTTTATCGCCCACTTTTGCTTCACCACCTATTTCTGTAAATTTCAAATCAAATTTCTTTTTCACTTTTTCATTCACCTGCTTTTCTTTTTGGTTGAAAAGAAGTGTCTGCATTTGCTTGATGACCTCGTTTTTATTTTCTGCTTTGCGCCAGTCGAAAATTATCTGCTTCAGCTTGCGCTCCATTTCTTTTAAATAAACAATCCGGTCTTCAGAAATTTTATTTTGTTGAGTTAATAATTCAACCTGCTGCTTATGCTTTTCTTTATGAATGAGCGTTTCCATTTCTTTTTTCAACCGCTCATTTTCTTTCATCAACTTATTCAGTTCCTTTTTTTCTTTTTCAATATTCTGCAGATCCTGTTCAGTGCGGTTCAATAATTTATCCAAGCGAAAATGGTCTTCATCAACCAAGGTTCTTGCACGACTTATTAATCTCGGTTCCAACCCAATTCTTTCTGCAATGGAAAAAGTATAAGAGCTGCCGGGCTTTCCAACAATGAGTTTATATAATGGCAGCAAATGTTTTTCATCAAAAGCCATAGCACCATTAATAATGCCCGGTGTTTTGTTCGCCATCACTTTCAGGTTGAGATAATGCGTGGTAACAATGCCCAAAGAATGCTTTCTCACCAACTCTTCCAAAATCACTTCGGCAAATGCGCCGCCAAGATTTGGATCGCTTCCACTGCCAAGCTCATCAATAAAAAATAATGTTTTGCCATTCGCATTCTCCATGAAATATTTCATGTTCATCAAATGGGAACTGTAAGTGCTCAATTCAAATTCCAGACTCTGTGTGTCACCAATATGGATCATTATCTGTTTGAAAATTCCTAGCTCTGAATTTGGATGAACAGGAATGAGCAAACCACTTTGAATCATCAATTGCAAAAGACCTACCGTTTTTAGGGTAACTGTTTTGCCGCCAGCATTTGGCCCAGATATAACAAGTATGCGATTCTTTTCATCCAGCTCAATATTTGTTGGTATGGTTGGCTTTTTATTTTTTTTATTGTAGAGAAATAATAATGGATGAAATGCTTCTTTCAAATGAACATGCGCTTTATCATTCAGTAAGGGAAAGTTTCCGTTCACGTCCACTGCCAATTTTGCTTTCGCTAAAATGAAATCATATTCGCCAATGATGTTGTGATAATCCGTTAACAGTGATGCATAACCGGAAAGTTTAGCGGTCAACTCACGGAGTATCCGATATACTTCGCGGCCTTCAGCATGCTCCAAGGAAAACACATCATTGTTAAGCGCAATTGTTTCCTCAGGTTCAATAAAAGACGTTCTGCGTGTGTCGCTTTCGCCATGCAATATGCCTTTCACCTGACGCTTGTTCTCTGCAAAAATCGCTATCACTCTTCTGCCATTCAAAAATGCTTCTTCAGTTTCTGCAACATAGCCGGATTTGCCAAGCTTCGATACAATTCTATCAAAAACACGCCGAAGCTCATTGCGCTTGCGGTATAAGCTCATGCGAATATTCGCGAGCTCTTCTGATGCGCTGTCTTTCACGTTACCATTTTCATCAATAATCACATCAATCAATGAAATAATTGCTTTCTCATAATGCGTATGCTCAATCACTTTCGCAAGCGATGGATATGCAAGTTTTCTTTCGCCATCGAACCAACGAAAAATATCTTTGATGTTTTCCGCGAGCCGGCGTATCTCCAAAAAATCTTCGCCTTTCAAAACAGCACCGGGAATGCCGAGTAGTTTTAATTCTCTTGCAAGATTGAGGGTGTAATCGTTTGGAAAATGCATCGCATTTTGCAAAAGCAATTTGAACTCGTAAGATTGGCTCAGTTCCAATTCAATAAATTCGCGACGGGTATGGATGCGAAGATTGTTCGATTTTTCAACAGCATAATCCGTTTTGCAATGTGCTGCAAGCAAAGCTTTCACTTTGCCAAATTCCAATTGAGTCAATGCCGATTCAGGAAAAAATTTCATTCAGCGCCTATAATTTTTTTAGAGGGCAAAGGTAAAGAAATAGACCTCACCCCAACCCTTCTCCGACGGAGATGAATTTTGATAACCCCAAATGATCCGTATTTATTTTGATGTACTGTGCGAGGCGTCCTCGCCTCGCATTATTATTTTATCGTCTTTGACGATAATTATTTAGAACAGATAGCATGTGGTAAAGCATTAAAAAAAATTATCGCCAGAGGCGATTTAATCAAGTGCGAGGCGAGGACGCCTCGCACAGCAATCCTATCAGGCATTAGCCATTGGTCAAAAACATTCTCTCTTCGGACGGTCAAATAATCTGTTAACAAACAATTAAAGCCTTTCAATTGTCATATAGCTTACAAAAAGCCGCGTTTTACGTATATAAATTGCATCAATGAATTTAAATTTATCAAACAAAATTAAAATGAAGGCCATGAGCGCACTTGCATTCATCACATCACTCGCAATGCTCACAAGCGCTTGCGAGCAAACAAACACGCAAACAATAAACATGAGCGAAACAGTTATTCCTGCTGGTGTTAAAACCGATACTGCCACTTTTGCAACTGGTTGCTTTTGGTGTACCGAAGCTATTTTTCAAAGATTGAAAGGCGTTCTGAAAGCAACTTCCGGATATTCGGGCGGTCACGTCAAAAATCCAGCTTACGAAGAAGTTTGCACTGGCACAACTGGTCATGCAGAATCTCTTCAAATTATATTCGACCCGAAAGTGATCACCTTTGATGAATTGCTCGAAGTGTTCTGGGAAAGTCACGACCCAACAAGCCTCAACAAACAGGGCAATGACTCCGGGCCACAATATCGCAGCGCGATTTTTTATCACAACGCAGAACAAAAAGAAAAAGCAGAACATTATAAAACCGAGCTTGATAAAAGCAAAGCTTATGATAAACCAATCGTTACCGAGATAACAGCATTCACTAATTTTTTCCCTGCAGAAAATTATCATCAGAATTATTATAACACGCATGGTTCTTATCCTTACTGCTCATTCGTAATTCAGCCGAAGGTGGAGAAGTTTGAAAAAGTTTTCAAGGATAAGTTGAAGAAACAATAAGATTCAAGAGACAAAAATCAAGGGACAAGGCACAAGCGGTAACAAGAGGAAATTTGAACGGAAGTTTGAATTTCCTTTTTTTGTTTTGCAAAATTAAATACCAAGCTCAAATATTTCACCTCTCCCATTTCCAATTTCTCACTTCCGGCATATCCATTCCATTTTCGCGGATATAATATTTGTGCTCGATGAGATTGTTTTGCATTTCCTGTTTCAGATAAGCAGCAGTGTTTCCCAATTGCGGCAAACGATCAATCACATCTTGCACCAAATGAAAACGATCAAGATCGTTCATCACGGTCATATCAAATGCAGTGGTAATTGTGCCTTCTTCTTTATATCCGCGAACGTGAATATTGTTGTGGTTTGTCCTTCTGTAAGTCAACCTGTGAATAAGCCATGGGTATGCATGAAAAGCAAATATGACCGGTTTATTTTTCGTAAAGAGCATATCAAAATCAACATCACTTAATCCATGCGGATGTTCCGACTGAGGTTGCAATTTCATGAGGTCAACAACATTCACCACACGAATTTTCAAATCGGGCAAATTTTTTCTGAGTATAGAAACTGCTGCCAATGTTTCGAGTGTTGGCACATCACCGGCGCATGCCATCACTACATCAGGCTCACTGTTTTCATCATTGCTTGCCCATTTCCAAATGCCGATACCTTCCGTGCAATGAACAACCGCTTCATCCATGGAAAGCCATTGCGGCGAAGGATGTTTGCCAGCGACTACCACATTCACATAATGTCTACTGCGCAAACAATGATCCATCACCGATAAAAGACAATTCGCATCGGGTGGCAAATACACACGCACCACTTCTGCTTTTTTATTGATCACATGATCAATAAATCCTGGATCCTGATGTGTGAATCCATTATGATCCTGTCGCCACACGTGAGAAGTAAGCAAGATATTGAGCGACGCAATTTTTCTTCGCCATGGAAGCTGCGACGTCACCTTCAACCATTTTGCGTGTTGGTTAAACATGGAATCTATGATGTGAATGAACGCTTCGTAACAATTGAACAAGCCATGTCTTCCCGTTAGCAAATAACCTTCCAGCCAACCTTCACATTGATGCTCGCTCAGCATTTCCATCACACGACCTTCTCTGTTGAGAAACTGATCTGTTTCAACGGTCTCTCCTTCCCATTGACGATCCGTTGCTTCAAACACTGAATTCAAATTATTGGAAAGCGTTTCATCGGGACCAAACAACCTAAAATTTTTCTGTTCTTTATTTGCTAAAATAATATCCCTGATGAATGGTCCTAAAATTTTTGTATCGCCGATGGCATTGCTTCCCCTGACTGGCAATTCAATTCCATAGTGTTGAAAGTCGGGCATGCAAAGTTCTTTCAATAAAATTCCACCGTTGGTATGCGGATTCGCACCCATTCTCTGTTCGCCCTTCGGAGCGAGTTCCGCTAATTCAGCTAATAAGCAACCACGTTCATCAAACAATTCTTCGGGCTTATAACTTTTAAACCATTCTTCCAACTGTTTAAGATGTTCGGGATTTGTTGCAGGATCTGTTATTGGAACCTGATGAGATCGAAATGTTCCTTCAACTGGCAAGCCATTCACGAACTTCGGGCCTGTCCATCCTTTGGGCGTTTTTAAAATGATCATCGGCCAGCGTGGTCGTTCAATATTATTATCGTTAGATGCTTTTGATTTGATCGTTTTTATTTCTTCGATCACTTTGTCAAGAACATCTGCCATTTTTTGATGCATCTGCATTGGATCATCGCCTTCAATAAAATATGGTTTCCACCCATAGCCAAAAAACAATTGTTCCAGCTCTTCATTTCCTATTCGTGCAAGAATCGTTGGGTTAGAAATTTTATATCCGTTCAAATGTAAAATCGGGAGCACCACACCATCATTAACAGCGTTCAAAAATTTATTGGAGTGCCATGCTGTAGCAAGTGGGCCTGTTTCTGCTTCACCATCACCAATGATGCATGAAACAATCAGATCAGGATTATCGAACACAGCACCGAAAGCATGACTAAGTGAATATCCAAGCTCGCCTCCTTCGTGCATGGAGCCTGGACATTCAGGGGAAACATGACTTGGAATTCCACCTGGAAAAGAAAATTGGGTAAATAATTTTTTCAACCCTTCTTCATCCTGACTAATATTCGGATACACTTCACTGTAAGTTCCTTCGAGATAAGTATTGCCCACAAGTGCAGGCCCACCATGTCCAGGCCCGGAAATATAAAACATGTTGACATCATATTTTTTTATGATCCTGTTCAGGTGCACATAAATAAAATTTTGTCCGGGCGTAGTTCCCCAATGGCCAAGCAACATTGCTTTGATATGTTCCGGCTTCAATGGTTCTTTTAAAAGTGGGTTATCGCGCAAATAAATTTGCCCGACAGAAATGTAATTAGCGGCACGCCAATAGGCATTTATCTTTTGCAACAAATCAGTTGATAAAGTTTGAGTTGCTATTTCTGGGCTTTCTAATTCCATAACAAATAATTTTTATTGCTCGATTGAATAATTCAAAACATCACAAACCAATATTGCAATCATTAATTCTTCATTAGTTTTAATAACGCGGACAACGACTTTGCTTTTATCACTCGAAATAATTTTTTCATTGTTTGCATTTCTTTTTTCATCCAGTTCAATCCCTAAAAATCGTAAGCCCTGAACCGCACGCTCACGAATTTCAGGCGCATTTTCACCGACGCCCCCAGAAAACACCAATTCATCCAATCCCCCAAGTGCAGCAGCATAAGCACCAATCCATTTTTTGGTTTGATAACAGAATAATTCAACAGCTTCGGCAGCACGATTGTCGCTTTTTTGGGTCTTTAATAATTCGCGCATGTCGGAGTTGGTTTCCGAGATCCCCAAAAGCCCCGATTCATGATTGACCAAATGATTAAATTGTTTTGTGTTTAATTTTTCTTCTTGCATTAAATACGATGCAACACCTGGATCAAGATCGCCAGTTCGTGTGCTCATTGGTATTCCTGCTGTTGGGGTGAAACCCATGCTTGTGTCAATGCTTTTTCCATCTTTTATAGCAGCAAGACTTGCACCATTTCCGAGATGAGCCAATATTATCTTTTCCTTACCTGATTTGCCGCCTGATAATTTATGAAGCTCTTTCACTAGATAGGAATATGAAAGACCATGAAAACCGTATCGTTGAATTCCCACGGAAAAATATTTTCGTGGAATCGGCAATAATTTTGCAACAATCGGCATCGATGAATGAAATGAAGTATCGAAACAAGCTACTTGAGGCAATGCAGAATAGTGTTGTTGAAATATTTCAATCAATCTAATTTCCTCAGGCAAATGCTCGGGATCGTAAACGCTGATTTTTTCCAGTTCAGATAATAATTCAGGAGTGATTTTTTCAGGCTTTGTATGTTTCATTCCATGAACTATCCTATGCCCTATTGCGGTAATGGATCCAAAATCTTTTTGTTTTTCAATCCAACCAATCAAAAAATCAGCAGCTTCATCATAGTTATCCGCTTTGATGCTGATGGCATCTTTTTGAAGTGAATTATCATTAGTAACATTGAGTTTCGCATTCTCTGTACCAATGTTTTCAATTTCACCACGGCACGATTGTTTTAGCGAGCCTTCTATTTTATATAATGCGAACTTAATACTGGATGAACCACCATTAATGACGAGAATGCTATTCATAATAATTCATATCACTTATATGCAAGCTACAATCATTCATCAAATATGATGTGTAATAAAAACAGGCATTTTATGATCACTGATAATTTGACCGGCGAAACTGCTATGCAGCAAACTGGATAAGGCCGGTCTGCCGAATGAGCCCGCAACAAGCAACATATTTTTTCTCATTTCTGCCCATGTGGCAAAATATTTTTTTGCATCAAAATGCAGCTTGAAAACAGAAGTGCTATTAAAATGAGCTTTTACGTACTCTTTCAACAGCCCCTCATCTGGGATCTCATCACTTTCTTCATCTTTTATATATACAAATTCTGTTGGCAGATCAGTGAACTGAGGGAGCAGATTGCAAAATTGCTTTAACGCCAGCATACTCTCTTTTTTTCCATCGTAAGCAACAACAATCCGCACAAGCCGATTGAAATTTTCAGGGACCACTATCACAGGGCATTCTGCACTCTGCAATATCTCCTTCATAAATATGTTTGGCTGACGATCCGTTAAGTTGCTGCAAAATAATTCCTCGCTCATCACTAATAAATCAGCGAAGCGGCTTTCTTTTATCAACAAATCTTTATCAACTTCTTTATTTTCATCGGCATGAAAGTTAATGTTATTGGATTCGCATGCATTAACGAATTTCTCCATGCTCTTTTTGACGAGCTTTTTTTCTTCCTTTTTGAGCTTGACATAAGGTTCCGCTATTGGAATAAAACTTACAGGAATCAGTTCCTGAAAATCGATTGGCTCAAAAAAAAGACCTTTCACGCTCAGCGGCTCGTTATCGCGCAATTGCTTAATAAATTCTATTGCCCCATTTGAAAAATTGTCCCCATCGCAAACGAATAATATCTTTTTCATAAAAATTATTTTTAAAAATTAATGATGCGTAATAAATATTGGAAGGTTCGTTGTCCTCACAATCAGTGCAGCCCGGCTTTCTTTTAGGAATGATGAAATTGGGTTTCTTCCATAAGCGCCCATCACAAGCATGATGCTTCTTTTTTCAAACACATACTTGAACAATTCTTCTTCAGGCTCGCCACACAAGATTTCAAAATGCAAATCGCTGTAATAATTTTTCAGCCACTCAAAAATTTTAGGCTTAGCCTTCAATGTCAATTCCTTTGTTTTGTTGACTTCAACCAATGTGATTTTCTTGCTGCTCAATTCCGGGAACAGATATGTGAATTGCTTGATGGCAAAAACTGATGATTTGCTCCCGTCATAAGAAAACATAATCTCATTCACGCCTTCAAAACTTTGAGGGGAAATGATAACCGGGCATTCTGCTTCTGCAAGAATATCTTTTACAAAACTTGATGGAGATCCTTCCAGCTTATTTTTAAATGACATATCGGGTTCAACGATTATCAGATCGGCAAAGCGGCTCTCTTCAATAATTTCACTTGCAGGCATACCTCGGTCGCGATGGATGCAGGCATTGATGCCTTTTTCCTCGCATATATTCCTGAATAAATGAATATTATTATCAACGATTGCGGTGCGTTGATTACGAGAGAGCTCATTTTCGTCCAGCAGAGAAGCGTACACCTCTTCAGTAATTTCTTCATTCAAAACATTTTCAAGGAAAACGCCAGTGAGTTTTGATTTTGTGAGTGCAGCAATGTAGCAGGCAAAATCAATGGAGGGAACATTTAACTCTAGTGCGTCTATTGCTAATAATATCTTTCGCATAAAAAAGTTTACTCAAAAATATTTCTTGAATAAACTTTTATCTATGATTTCAATTTGTGCTTGAAATGATTTTCATCATAAAAACATTTGATCACCCGCCAAATTTTCCAAGATAAACACCAATCAAAAAAACAATTGCACCGCCAACAATAACTTGCAAGATGGTTTTAAGCAAAGGAGTTTTCATAAAATGAAACCTGATGATTGCAATGGCGAACAATTCAAACACCACAACAATATAAGCAGTGTGCAATGCGACTTTCAGGTTGTTGATCAAAAAAGGAAATGTGTGGAGCATGCCACCAATGCTTGTTGCAAGTGCAGTTATTAACCCGCGGGCAATTGGATTTCCCCTTCCGGTAACTGTGCCGTCATCAGAAAGTGCTTCTGAAAGACCCATGCTGATGCCTGCTCCGAGTGACGCTGCAAGCCCGACAAAAAAAGCTTGTGACGGCTTGCCAGTTAAACCTGCTGTTGCAAATATGGGAGCAAGTGTAGAAACTGAGCCATCCATTAACCCAAGTAATGCGGGCTGCACTTTTTGTATCACAAATTTTGCGTCTGATTCTTTGGTTGCAGTATTTTGGTTCACGGTAGTAAATATTTGTTATTGCAGAATTCAAATATAATTTATTAATACTGGCTGATTAAGTTCAATGAACAAGCTGATAATGGTCATGACTATTATATTCTTTGATTTCAATCTTTGTATCCTAAAATAAAATTTATGTCATACACGATTTTGCAAACACAAAAAAACTATCAATATCATCTTGCTGCAAAAAAGCCATCGATATTCGCACGCTTTTTCCAATGGGCAGCAAATGAAGAGGCCGAACACCACATTGCATGGGTCGGTGTTTCTATCACCGCGATGGCTGCCGTTTTCTTTCCTCTCACAATGGCTGTTGTGCTTTTGAATGGGGCTCAGTTCGGGTTGATCATTGCAGCAATGGCTGCTTTTGTTCTTGTGACCGCGACCAATCTTGCCGCGATGCAAACTAAATATACTATCCCGTTTTTCTTTCTGGGCATCTTAACGAATATAGCAATCGTTGTTGTCAGTTTTTTTATTCATTAAAGAATTGATTGCTTTATTATCTAACGGAAGTTTCGAAAGAAGCTTCCGTTTTTGTTGTTCTATAAATATTCTCAAAACAGAAGCATCAGGATAAAAAAATCCTGATGCTTTGTGATTGTAACATCATCTCTAACCTTTAGCTAAAAATTATTTATAGTAGTTGCTTATTTTTTCTGAAATATGAAAACGCATCTTCTTCTAATCTTTCACGATGCAACGGATGTGCAATCTTTATCAACGATGCTGCGCGTTCCTTTAGATTTTTGCCATGCAAATATGCAATTCCATACTCAGTGATTATATAATGAACGTGCGCCCTTGTAGTGACAACACCGGCACCTGGCTTCAAAAAGTTCACAATTTTGCTCACACCTTTTGCAGTGGTTGATGGCATCGCGATGATTGGTTTCCCGCCTTCCGATAATGATGCGCCCCTCATAAAATCCATTTGCCCGCCAACGCCTGAATACATTTTATTGCCGATAGAATCTGCGCAAACCTGTCCTGTCAAATCCACTTCTACTGCGCTATTGATGGCTGTGACATTAGGATTTTGCCTGATGATATGCGTATCGTTCACATAGGCAATATCAAGCATTTCAATCAACGGGTTGTCATCAACATATTTGTACAAACGTTCTGTGCCTAGCATAAAACTTGAAACAATTTTGTGAGGATGTTTCTTTTTCATCTCTCCGGTTATTACACCGTTCTCAATCAGATCGATCACGCCATCAGAAAACATTTCTGTGTGAATGCCCAGTTTCCGATGGTCTTTCAACATCGTTAATACTGCATTCGGAATACTGCCAATTCCCATTTGCAGCGTCGCCCCATTTTCAACAATACCTGCAACATGATTTGCAATCTTGTTTGTCGTTTCATCGGGCTCTTCAATTTCAATTTCAGGGATTGCATCATTCACTTCAACCATTTTTTCAATCCTGCTCATGTGAATGAAACCGTTGCCATGTGTCCGTGGCATGTTCGGGTTCACTTGTGCAATAATATGTTTCGCTGTTTCGAGTGCCGCCGGAGCAATATCCACCGAAACCCCCAGCGAACAATATCCGTGTGCATCCGGCGGCGAAACATGTATCAGCGCATAATCGAGCTCGATCACTTTTTTCCTGAACAGATCAGGGATCTCGCTGAGAAAAACAGGGATATATTGTGCCCTTCCTTCCTGCACGGCTTTTCTCAAATTCGCCCCGATAAAAAAACAGTTCACATTGAAGATGCCTTCGTATCCCGGATCTGCATAAGGAGCATTGCCTTCGGTGTGCATCTGATAAATTGCCACATCGTGAAGTTCATGTGCCCTTGCGGTCATTGCGTTTATCAATTGCTGTGGCGCTGCTGCCGCAGTTTGTATAAAAACATTGCTGTTCGGTTTGATGATGTTCACTGCATCTTCAACTGTTGAATACATCTTTTTTTTGTTTTTCTTTTTATCAAATGCTACTCGTTGCTCAAAATAACTTTCAGTGCTTTTTCTCTCGCGGCGTTCCCGAAAGTTTCATAAGCATTGATGATATCCGATAATTTAAAACGGTGTGTGATCAGTTTTTTTGAATCCAATTTTTTTGACTGGATTGTTTTCAACAACATTGGCGCAGTAACTGTGTCCACCAAACGTGTTGTTATGGTAATATTATGCGCCCACAATGTTTCAAGATGAAGGACCGCGCTTTTTCCATGAACACCAATATTGGCGATGACCCCGCCAGGCGCAACAAGTGATTGGCACAACTCAAACGTTGCGGGAATGCCCACAGCTTCTATCACCGTGTCAACCCCTTTTCCGTTTGTGAGCTTTTTCACTTTGTACACAGCATCTTCTTTGCTATTGTTGATCACTTGTGTTGCCCCAAACTTTTTTGCTGTTTCAAGACGGTTATCGTCCGGGTCGATCATAATGATCTCTGCGGGTGCATAAAATTGCGCCGTCAATAGCGATGCTAATCCAATCGGCCCTGCGCCAACAATCGCAATTGTATTTCCCGGTTGCACTTTGCCGTTAAGCACACCACATTCAAAACCTGTTGGCAGGATATCGCTCAACATCACCAATGCTTCTTCATCGCTCCCTTCGGGGATATGATAGAGGCTGTTGTCCGCAAAAGGGATCCTAACATATTCTGCTTGTGTCCCATCGATCAAATGCCCCAAAATCCATCCGCCATTTTCGCAATGTGAATACATGCCGCGTTTGCAATAATCACATTTGCCACATGAAGTGATGCATGAAATAATTACCCTGTCACCTTTTTTAAAATTTGTAACAGCGTTCCCAACTTCCTCAATCACGCCAACACCTTCATGTCCGAGGATCCTTCCATCAACAACCTCGGGAACATCGCCTTTCATGATATGTAGATCGGTCCCACAAATAGTGGTCTTTGTGATGCGCACAACTGCATCTGTCGGCTGCTGGATAACCGGCTTTGGTTTTTCTTCCCACGATTTTTTCCCAGCCCCATGAAATACCAATGCTTTCATGGTATTGATTTTTTGAGGTCGCGAATTTTTTGTGTCAAAGATTTTCTGTTCTGTTGCAATATCAACTGTTGTCATAAAATTTAATT
This sequence comes from uncultured Bacteroidota bacterium, assembly GCA_903927975.1. Classification (GTDB taxonomy): domain Bacteria; phylum Bacteroidota; class Bacteroidia; order Chitinophagales; family Chitinophagaceae; genus Puia. Next base: position 18,664 of record CAIYPC010000680.1, read on the forward strand.
TAAGCGGTCATGTTATTATAATACCAAGGTTCATCGTTCATTTCAAATCGCCCTGTTTTTTCTTTAAGCTCGATCCTGAAAACAACACCCTTTATCTCATTCAAATTATCAGGCACAAAAGGCCAGTGCTCACCCAACTGCATTTTCTTAGTACTGATAAAAGGGTACACCCTGCTTAACAGGACTTTCAATGCTTTCGCCCTTTCATCTTCATTGATCACATCTTCAAAATTTCCCCATGCGATCACACTTTTCCATGTTGCCATGTTTTCAAGTGTATCAACTTCAAAACAGATGCTTGGGTTTTGTCTCATCATTTTTGTTTTCATCCCTTCCTGCGTGTGACAATAAATATATTTCCCGTCGTACGCATAACTGATGGGAACCACATAAGTCTTATTGTCTGCATGGCATCCAATCCTTCCGATGAACTGGCGTTTTAGCACATCTTCAATTTGTTCATTGTTCATTGTTCCAAACATAATTTTCGATTTCTGTAAAACTATTGTCGCAAACTTCTTTTAAACATGATAGCGCTCAACCATTCATGTGACTTTGATCATTGAATTTAAAACCTGATCGATATCATGAATAGAGGTGACTGGCATCATGTTTTACTTTTGAAGGGAAACATAATTTCAACGTTGAAAAATACTTTTATGAAACCCATTATTATAGCTACTGATTTCTCCGACCCTTCTCTGAATGCAGCGCATTACGGAGCAGATTTTGCAAAATCAATACATGCAGATATTGTCATTGTGCATGTGGTAGAAATACCTGCAACAACTTTTCAGGTGCCCATGACGGCACTTGAATTCACTGAAATTGAAAATGCAGCACACACAAGACTTGAAGATTTACAAAAAGAGCTAATAGAACGGACAAGCAATGAGATAAATGTTTATGCAGAAATTTTATACGGAACCATGAATTTCGAGATTGAAAAATTTGCACAGAAGAAAAAACCTTTTGCAATTGTTGTGGGAATAAAAAGCCATGCGGAAGCGAAACGGTTTTTTCTTGGCAGTAATGCACTAAGATTTATTCATAACTCATTATATCCTGTTTTGATAATTCCTGAAGACGCAAATTTCAAGAAGATAAAAAATGTTGCAATAGCATCTGATCTGACAAGCCAGGAAGAAAGCATTTCAACCTTACGTGTTAAAGAATGGCTACGTGCTCTGCATGTTTCTCCTGGGATTATTCATGTGAAAACAACAAAGAAAGTAGAGCCATGGATTGAGGAAGGCATCAAGAATCTGCAAAATACCTTTACTGAGTTTTCTCCAAAATTTTATTTTATTAATGACCGCGAAATTGGCGAAGGAATCAATGCTTTTATTGAAACAGAAAATACAGACCTTCTTATTGTCGTACCAGAACAACATGGGTTTTTCGAAAACTTATTTCAGAAAAGTGATTCTAAGGAAATTATCCTTCATGCCCAATTGCCCGTATTGTCTATTCTCTCAGATTCAACGTATGGTACACCCACAAAAAATCATCATTCCCATTCTTGCAAAACCTGCAATGGTGATTGCGCAAAGAAAAAGGGAATAAAAAATCATATTGATGAAACTCATCTCACTGCATGACGTTCATCCTTTGTAACCAGTAGCCTGTGAAATATTTTTGTGAGGCAATTGGAAATGATACCCGTTTCCATGTACCCACGCATCCCGTCGCATTTGCGGCGGGTTTTTGAAATGGACAATGAACATCTAGAACCGATATATGATGATGAAGATTGATAAAGAGAGCTCGATAAAAAGCATGCAAAAGGAATTCAATTCTTTTTACCCTTTTTTAAAGGTTGAATTTTTTAAAAGAATTCCCTCGGATCAGCCTTTGTATAAAGCCGATTTGTTCTCAATCAGTGAATCCCGGAAATATCTCAATGGCTTTTATGATGGGCTTGCAACAATCGATATTAGCAGGAAAAGGACCGTGTCCGAAGTGGAAAAAGATTTTGAAACATTACTGGGCCTATCGGCACATATATACCGCAAGTCTGGAAACGTTTGGGTTGAAACCACATTGACCAATGACTGGCCACTTGAAGAACAGAACGAAGAGGGAAAACAGATAAGCAGCCATTTCACGGATAATAAAAAAAATTAGGGATTTATTCAATTCACGCCAATGAATACCCAAAAACAAATAGCATACAAAGAGACTCTGCGATTAGAGCACAAAAAAATTGACATACTCATTAATGAGATTATTAATAATGTAGAACAGAAGAAAAGTGAAAATAGAAAAGTGATTGCGGTTGATTTTAAGAAATGGGTGATGCCCAAAGAACCGACAGGTTACATCCGCGTCAGAAAAAATGATCCTCTCTAATAATAAAATAAATTAAAAGCTATGAGAAGTAATGTTGGAAGCACAGACCAGTTTGTTCGTTTTATTTTGACAATTGTTATCGCAATAATCGGCATCCATTATAAAAGCTGGTGGGGCTTATTGGCAATAGTACCATTTCTTACTGCGTCTGCTTTATTTTGCCCACTCTATAAAATTCTAGGTGTAAATACCTACCCGAAGGAGAGTATTGAATAATAAATTATTAAGCAATCCTGCATGACAGATACAATGCTCACTTCACAAACCAATTGTTTTCATTGCGGAGAAGTTTGTGGGAAGGAGACAATAATGGTAAATGAAAAAAAATTCTGCTGCGAAGGCTGCAAGCAGGTTTATTTGTTACTCAATGAAAATAATCTTTGTGTTTACTATGATTTTGAAAAGAACCCCGGCATTAGGGCAAAAGGCAAATTTGTAAGCGAACGCTTCGCTTATCTCGATGACAAATCAATAACGGAAAAGGTTGTTCAATTTAGTAATGAATCGCAGACCAATGTAACTTTTTCATTACCTCAGATGCATTGTTCCTCCTGCATTTTTTTACTAGAAAATCTGCATCGTATCAATCATGGCATCATTAAATCACAAACTAATTTTCAGCGCAAAGAAGTTTTTATCATTTTCAACCCGCAAAATATTTCATTGCGCAAGGTAGTTGAGCTGCTAGCGTTTATTGGCTATGAGCCAAATATAAATTTGGGAAGTGCCATCATAAAAAAGAAAATAAATTTTAATCGCCAGCAAATCTATAAAATTGGCGTTGCCGGTTTTTGCTTCGCAAATATTATGATGATGAGCTTTCCGGAATATTTTTCGTCTGGAAAGATTGAGCAAGCAGGATTGAAAGAAACTTTTACATGGCTTAATCTTGCACTGTCCTTGCCTGTTCTATTCTTTAGCGCATCAGGTTTTTTTATTTCAGCCTGGAAAGGTTTACAACAAAAATTTTTGAATATTGATGCCCCGATCGCCTTAGCAATATTGGTTACTTATTCAAGAAGTTACTACGAAATCATCGGTGGGCATGGCGCGGGCTATTTAGATTCGGGAACAGGTGTTGTCTTTTTTATGTTGATTGGAAGATGGTTCCAGGACAAAACCTATGAGTCATTTTCTTTTGACCGCGATTATCGTTCTTATTTCCCACTTGGGGTTACAATCATAAATAACAGCATTGAAAAAAATATCCCTGTCACTCAATTGAAGAAAGCGGACAGAATTGTTATACGTAATGAGGAAATGATCCCTGCCGATTCAATTTTAATGAAAGGCAATGCAAACATTGATTACAGTTTTGTGAGCGGGGAAAATACAGCAGTGCAAAAAAACAAAGGAGAACTAATATATGCAGGCGGAAAACAAATTGGCAGCGCAATTGAATTGCAGGTCGCGGGAGAAGTTTCACAGAGCTATATTACCCAGCTTTGGAACAATGACATTTTCAAGAATGAGAAAAATGAGGAGAAGTCTTTCATACATCCTTGGAGCAGATATTTTACGTTAGCATTATTTACCGTTGCAGCAGTCACTCTAATTTTTTGGTGGGTAGAAGACCCTACAAAAATATTGCCTGCGGTTTCCGCTGTGTTGATTGTTGCCTGTCCTTGCTCTCTTTTGCTTTCTTCCACATTTACTTATGGTAATATGCTCCGCATTTTCGGAAAAAATAAAATGTACTTAAAAAATGCGAATGTGATTGAAGCATTATCAAAAATCAACACTATTGTTTTTGACAAAACAGGAACAATTACTCAGAATAACGATTCACAAATAAGTTATGAAGGCAGTCCATTAACAGAGCGCGAATTAATTGCTCTTAAAAGCGCTGCCAAACAATCATCACATCCCTTGAGTAAAATAGTTGCATCGTCATTATTGGTTGATGAAGAGAAAATCATCGCTGTTGAAGAATTTAAAGAATACACCGGTAAGGGATTAGAAGCGCTTGTGAATGGTGTGAATATAAAAATTGGTTCCGCAAGTTTTTTTAATCGATCTGATCCGGCATTAGCCCCTTTTGGAAATGGGACACAGGTGAATGTGATGATGAATGATGTGTACATGGGAAAATTCAATGTGAGCAACCAATATAGAGACGGCATTAAGAAGTTAATAAAATCATTGCAAAAAAATAATTTTGATCTATGGCTTTTATCAGGCGACAATAATTCAGAAAAAGAAAATCTCTCGAAAATATTTGGCAACACAAGCAATCTTAAATTTGAACAATCTCCACAACAAAAACTTGACTTCATAAAAAAATTGCAGGATAATAAAAAAACTGTATTAATGCTTGGGGATGGGTTGAATGATGCAGGCGCATTAATGCAAAGCAATGTAGGTGTGGCTGTAAGCGACAACACATCGAGATTTTCTCCTGCATGTGATGCCATACTTGACGGCAATAATGCCGCGATGCTCGATAAGTTTTTAGCGTTTGCAAAATCAGGGAAAAGAATTGTTGCAGCTAGTTTTGTTTTGTCAATTCTATATAATATAGTTGGCCTGTCATTTGCCGTACAGGGCATTCTTTCTCCTATGGTCGCAGCCATCTTAATGCCTGCGAGCAGTATCACCATTATATTGCTGGTAACATTATTGTCCTCTGTTAGCGCAAGTTTTAAAGGCCTATAAATTCCAACTGATTATAATCATCTCTTTGTTTGATACGCATCATCCTTAAAAATTATCATAGCTACTATTTTTAGGCTCAATTAAAAAAAAAATAAATGAGCGTATTTTTTCTTTTGATTAGTATCAGCATATTGGTGGCAGGGGGATTTTTAGCTGCGTTTTTGGTGAGCGTGAGATCTGGGCAATACGATGATGATTACACTCCTTCCGTAAGAATGTTATTTGACGATACAAAGCCATCTGATCCTTCTTCCGCTCCCGAAAATTTAACCAAAATCAAATCATAGAAAATGCAGGTAGAAAAATTTTATTACGACAACAGGATAGTAAAAAACTTTGCTGTCGCCACCATTATGTGGGGGGTAGTTGGTATGCTCGCAGGATTGTATGTGGCGTTGCAATTGGTTTTCCCTTCCCTGAACATAACGCAATATGCATCTTTTGGAAGATTGCGCCCATTGCACACCAATGCAGTGATTTTCGCATTCGTTGGAAATGGCATTTTTACTGGAGTGTATTATTCTCTACAACGTCTTTGTAAAGCAAGGATGTTTAGTGATGTCTTAAGCAAAATACATTTTTGGGGATGGCAGTTGATTATTGTTGCCGCAGCTATTACATTGCCATTAGGACTTACGCAAGGAGCAGAATATGCTGAACTGATTTGGCCAATTGATATTGCCATCACAATCATTTGGGTTGTTTTTGGGTGGAACATGTTCGGCACCATCATTAAAAGAAGAGAAAAACATTTATACGTTGCTATCTGGTTTTATATAGCAACATTTGTGACAGTAGCTGTGTTGCATATTGTCCGTTCTGGCGAATTGCCTTATACTTGGTTGAAAAGCTACAGTATTTATTCTGGCGTACAGGATGCGCTGGTGCAGTGGTGGTATGGTCATAATGCAGTAGCATTTTTCCTGACCACGCCCTATTTAGGATTGATGTATTATTTCCTTCCTAAAGCAGCTAACCGCCCCATATATTCTTATCGGCTTTCGATCATTCACTTTTGGGCATTGATTTTTTTATATATCTGGGCTGGCCCTCACCATTTGTTATATACTGCGTTGCCGAACTGGGCACAATCATTAGGCATTGTATTTTCTTTCATGCTCATTTTTCCAAGCTGGGGCGGTAGGATAAATGGATTGCTCACATTACGTGGTGCATGGGATAGGGTGAGGGACGATGTTATCTTAAAATTTATGGTTGTTGCAGTAACATGTTACGGCATGGCAACATTTGAAGGGCCAATGCTTTCATTGAAAAGTGTAAGCGCAATAAGCCACTACACTGATTGGATTATCGCACATGTTCATATTGGCGCTTTGGGCTGGAATGGCATGTTGACTTTTGGTGTGTTATACTGGCTCATCCCACGCATTTATAAAACTGATCTGTATTCAAAGAAATTAGCAAATGTTCACTTTTGGTTGGGGACCCTTGGGATTTTATTTTATGCGATACCAATGTATTGGGCTGGATTTCAGGAAAGCTCCATGTGGAAACAATTTACTGAATCTGGCCAGTTGAAATATACCTTCCTTGAAACAGTTACTTACATGAAGCCATTTTATGCTATGCGCTCACTAGGCGGCACTCTGTATTTGATTGGTGTAATCTTCATGGTATATAATATTTACAAAACTGCTAAGGCAGGAAAACTGGTTGCGAATGAAGAAGCAGAGGCTGCGCCGTTGGAGAAAAATTATGTGAAGCACGTTGGAGAACATTGGCATCGTTGGATTGAAAGAAGGCCTGTACAGTTTATGATTTTAAGCCTGATAGTTATTTTAATCGGCGGTGCTATTGAAATGGTTCCAACATTTTTAATCAAATCGAACATTCCAACAATCAGCAGCGTGAAACCATATACGCCGCTTGAATTGCAGGGAAGAGATATTTATGTGCGTGAAGGATGTTACACTTGCCATTCACAAATGATCCGTCCTTTCAGAAGTGAAACTGAACGTTACGGGGAATATTCAAAAGCCGGTGAATTTGTTTACGACCATCCATTCCAGTGGGGAAGCAAACGCATTGGGCCCGATTTGGCAAGAGAAGGAACAGGCAATCTTAAAAAAACCAACGGATGGCATTTCCGTCATTTTCGCGAACCATCTTCTATGAGCGAGGGCTCAATCATGCCGTCCTACTCATTCATGCTCGAACAAGATCTGGATGTTTCGACCATGGAAGCAAAAATTAATGCCATGAGAACTTTAGGTGTGCCTTATGAAAAAGGTTATGAAAAACAAGCAATAACTGATTTGAATGCGCAGGCAAAAGAAATTTCTGATAATCTTATTAGCGATAGCATTCGGATATCTCCTAAAAAGGAAGTGATTGCATTGATTGCGTACATACAACGCATGGGCGCTGATATTGGAAAAAATAAAACTGTCACTACAAATAAATAAGCCATGTTCAAATTCATTAAACAATATGCCGAAACAATGAAGAATGCGGATATATATCCCCTCATATCGTTGTTTATTTTCTTTCTGTTTTTTGTTGTGCTTTTAGTGTTTGTAAAAAAAATGGGAAAAGAAAGAGTTATGGAATTATCAAACATTCCTCTCGATAAAAATGAACCAACTAACCCAACATTATAAATTAAGCAAGTATGAACCTCATTTATTTGGTAAAGAAAAAAATAATTCTGTGTTTGAGTATTTTATTTATTTCGTCAACAGCAATGGCACAGAGCGATATACCTGTAGAAAAAACAGTAACATCATCAGGTTATAATCAATTGGAAATACTTCTTCTGTTAACGGCTTTTTTTCTGCTTTTTGTGATTTGGGCATTTGGCCAAGTGTTATTGGTTTTAAGTAGGCAATTGCTTGAAAAAAATAAAAATGCTGCTAAAATTGTGAGCGCATTTTTAATCGTCACATTATTGCTCACATCACAAACTTCATCAGCGCAAAGCACCACATCCGCAGACTCGATAAAAATAATTTCTAATTACGGAGGTCTTTCAGCAACGGCATTTTATTTTTTTGCTGCCGTGATTGCGGTAGAAGTAATTGCCATCCTCTTTCTTTATTTTTCCATTCAAAATGTTTATAAAGGATTGACCGAGGAAAAAGGATCTGCTGAACATGTGTCAAAATTAAAACTGTTGTGGTCAAAATTAGACAGGAACATATTTACCAAAGCAGCGCCAATAGAAAGAGAAGCAGATTATTTATTGGACCATAATTATGATGGCATTCAAGAACTCGACAACGCATTACCGCCTTGGTGGAAGTATGGTTTTTATATCACAATCGTTGTTGCTGTTATTTATCTTTTGAATTTCCATGTATTTAATACTGGCAAAAACCCAACGCAGGAATATGCTGCTGAAATGGAACAAGCCAGAGTTGAAAAGGAAATTTATGAAGCAAAAAATAAAGATAAAATTGATGAGAATAATGTTCCTGTTGCCGATGCCACAGGCATCGCAAAAGGGAAAGAAATTTTTGCCAACGTATGTTGGGCTTGTCACGGAAAATCAGGCGAAGGTGGTGCGGGTCCAAATTTAACTGATGATTATTGGTTGCATAAAGGCTCATTGAATGATATTTATCACACCATCAAAACTGGTTACCCTGACAAAGGAATGCAATCATGGGCGAGTGTATATTCCCCGAAAGAAATCACTTATCTCGCCAGCTATGTCAAATCACTGCACGGCACTAAACCTGTGAATGCAAAAGCACCTCAAGGCGATTTGTATAAAGACACAGATTCTACGAAAACAGCAAAACCCGATTCTTTAAATACAAGAATCGCAACGATTAATAACTAGATATTTTGACAGAGAAACAATCAAAAATTAGTGCAATAAAAAATTTATTTTATGGAAGAAATTATTGCGCTTGATAAAAAAGGAACGTACCGCGATTCAGTTGCAACCATTACAAAAGATGGTTCAAGGAATTTTATCAATCCCAAAAAACCCAAAGGCAGGTTATATAATCGGCGCACATGGTTTAGCATATTTTATCTGATTGTTTTTTTTACGCTCCCATTTATCAAAGTAAATGATGAGCCATTATTCATGCTGAATATTTTGAATCGCAAGTTCATCATTTTCGGTATGGTTTTTTGGCCGCAGGATTTTTTCATATTCGGCATTGCCATGCTCACATTTGTGGTGTTCGTCATTTTATTCACTGTGGTATTTGGTCGCATCTTTTGCGGGTGGGCTTGTCCGCAAACCATTTTTATGGAAATGGTCTTTCGAAAAATCGAATATTGGATTGATGGGGATGCCGCACAGCAAAAACAATTAAGAGCAATGCCATGGAGCCAGAAAAAAATAATAAAAAGAGGCATCAAATTCATTATATTTTTTATTATTTCTTTTATCATAGCTAATTTCTTTTTAGCATATCTCATCAGCATGGATGAAGTGTTGGGATATATAAGAAATCCTTCGGCACATGTTGGCACTTTAATTTCATTGCTCATATTTACTACTGTATTTTTCTTCGTGTATTGGTGGTTCAGGGAACAGGCCTGCATCGTGGTCTGTCCTTACGGAAGGCTGCAAGGCGTTTTGCTCGACAAGAATTCTATCGTTGTTGCGTATGATCACAAGCGTGGCGAACCGAGAGGAAAAATATCTAAGCAATCAAAAAAAAATGCAGAGAAAGATGATGACTGCAAATGCACAGATTGCAAAGGCAATGGTGGTTGCAAAGACCTCGCTGCAAAGTTTGAGGTCTATACAAAATTGGGCGATTGCATTGATTGTATGGCTTGCGTAAGAGTATGTCCAACGGGCATAGATATAAGAAATGGGACACAACTCGAATGCGTGAATTGCACTGCTTGCGTGGATGCGTGCGATGCCATTATGACAAGCATTAATAAACCAGAAGGATTGATTCGTTACGCATCTGAGAACAGCATTACCAATGGTGTTCAACTGAGGCTGACAACAAGAATAAAGGGATATATCGCAGTGCTTACATTGCTATTATCACTACTTGTTTTTTTATTGGTAAGCCGAACAGATTTGGACGCAAGACTGATGCGCACTGCGGGTATGACATACACGTCATTGCCTAATGGACGAATCAGCAACTTATACAATTTGAAACTAGCGAATAAAACACACAAAGACATCCCATTTACTTTAAAACTGGAAAATATAAATGGCGAAATCCAGCTTATCGGGAACAGCAGTTTAACAGTTAAGAAAGAAGATTATTCTCACCTGCAATTTTTTGTTAACCTCAATAGAAGCGAAATAAAGGGTTGGAAAACAGAATTGCAGATTGGCATGTATGAAAATAATAAAAAAATAAAAACAATCAAGGCCACTTTCATTGGCCCTGAGATTTATAACTGATAAAATATTTTTTATGAACTGGGGATATAAAATACTTGTTGTCTATTTGATTTTTGTAACTGGGATGTTGTTCCTGGTTTACAAATCATCTATCCAAAAAATGGATTTGGTGACAACAGATTATTATGGAAAAGAATTGAAATTTCAGGAACAGATTGACGAAACCAAACGTGCGGATGCGTTATCAGAAAGCATACAGTATGAAATAAAGAGCAATCAATTGCTCATAAAATTCCCAAAAGATTTTTCAGGGAAAAAAATCACAGGCACTGCCGAATTATATTGCCCTTCAGATGAAAATAAAGATGTGAAGCAAAGCATTTCTTTGCAGGACACATTATTAACGATGAAGATTACCTCGGCAAATAAAGGACTTCATGAATTGCATATTTGGTGGAGCGCGGATAGCGTGAAATACTATTTTGAAAAGAAAATAATTATTTGATATGATGGCTGCTTTTTTGACCGCATTTGCCATGGGCTTGGTTGGAAGCTTTCACTGTGTCGGTATGTGCGGGCCAATTGCATTGTCATTGCCGATCAACAGCGATAGCTTTTTGTCAAAATTTTCCGGTGCATTATTGTATAATGCAGGCCGGATTATTACTTATTCCGTTTTCGGGTTACTGTTCGGCAGTATTGGAAAAACAATTGCCCTGTTTGGTTATCAACAATGGCTGTCAATCATTCTTGGCGTGTTGATTATTGCATTTATCATTTTGCCGAAAAAAATGTCAGTTTTTAATAGCAACAATTTTCTGTTGAGTCGTTTATCAAAACTTCGGGAAAGATTAGGAAAGCTCTTGTTAAAAAAAAACTACTCTTCTTTATTTTCAATTGGCTTATTAAATGGGTTGCTTCCATGCGGATTGGTATATATGGCAGTTGCAGGGGCTATAGCCGCCGGAGATGTTTTCAAAAGTATTTTCTTTATGGCTTTTTTCGGGTTGGGCACTTTGCCAATGATGTGGGGCATTGCTTTTTTTGGAAATTTCATCAACATAAACATGAGACAAAAAATACGAAAAGCGTATCCCTATATGATGATGTTGATGGCATGCATGCTGATCGTTCGTGGAATGGGATTAGGGATACCTTATCTAAGCCCCAAAGTAAATACGGAGAAAAAAATAATTTACAATTGCTGTGTTAAACCAAAATAAAATGGGTGCTGGAGAAATTTATTAAAAACCATTTTTACGTTATCAGGCCTATAAGAGTTTTAAAACAAACCTTAAAGGTTTTCTTATTGATGCAAACATTACAACTTCAACTAAGCCATTTCAAGAATAATCCTACCTTAATAAATTAAATCAGCTGTTAAAATGTTCAGGCATCACGGCAAGACAAGGACCTTAAGCCACAATTTAAAGATTGCTTCTTTGTTGTCCTTCGTTGCAGGGCTGGTTAATGTGGTGGGCTTTCTGTCCGTGCAACGATTAACGACCAATGTTACCGGGCATTTTGCATTTTTTATGGATGAAATTTTTAAACTAAATTTTTGGCAGGGCTTTGTTTATTTTCTCTACATATTTTTCTTTTTTCTCGGATCATTTGTCTCCAATTTTTTGATAGAGCTCATCTCAAAAAAAGACGACCATTATATCTATGTTGTTCCCGCGTCTATAGAATGTGCCATTTTATTTATCATTGGTTTTTGGGGACAAAGTTTGGTAAAGAATAACCCTGACTTAATTGCTTTCAGCCTCCTCTTTGCCATGGGACTGCAAAACTCCCTCGTCACAACTATTTCAAATGCAACGGTAAGAACGACTCACTTAACAGGCCTGTTTACCGATTTAGGGATTGAATTATCGCAATTATTTTTTTACAAAACAATTGAACAACGAAAAAAATTATTTTCATCCATAAGACTTCGGGTAACAATTATAGGTTTTTTCTTCATCGGCGGAATCATGGGTGGAGTTTTTTATACAAAAGCGAATCTCTATGCATTGGTTTTTGCATCCGCAATATTATTGCTGGGCTTGATCTATGACAGCGTCAGATTCAGGATTATTTTATTGAGAAGAAAACTAAAGAGCGACTGATATGCAGCAGTTATTAATAAGGCAGATCCCTTAGCTTTTTCTCGTTCAGGATCACGATTTTTCCAGGCTCGAGGTTGATCAGTTTTTCAGACTTGAAATCAGCAAGTGTCCTGATCAAAGATTCAGTTGCCACACCTGTTATCTGTGCAAGGTTTTCTCGGGAGAGCTCCAAAATCTCATTTTTGTTTTCCTCTTTTCTGTATTTATCAAGGACCTGCACGAGGCCATAGGCTACTTTTCTGCGCAGCGAGCTGTACGCAAGGTTAACAAGCCCTTCTTCTTTATCAAGAATATTTTTGGTGATTATTTTGATGAACTGTTTTGCTATCTGTGTGTCATTTGTCACGAGCGAGATAAAATCTTCCCTTGGGATCAGCATCAGTTGCGCATCTTCGAGCACCTGGGCGTTCTCGTTATAATTAATGTTTTCAAGGATATAGCTATAGCCGAAAAAATCCCCCGTGGTGACCAAGCCCGTTATCAACTCCTTTCCGTCTTTGCTGGATTTAAAAATTTTTACCTTCCCACTGATCACGTAGTGGACAGCTTTCGGCCTCTGCCCTTCTGAATATATTATTTGTTTTTTCCTGAAGTCATATACTTCCCGTTCGTCCGATACAAGAGGGATGTTTCCTGACTGTTTAGCGGCATCGATAAATTCTTTTACTTTTTCAGTCGTGTCGCCAGTATTCTTTTTGAGGTTCTCTGTTTTCTTCAAACGGATCTCCACAGCATTCAATAATTCGATCCCGTCAAATGGCTTGGTGATATAATCATCGGCCCCTAGTTCCATCCCTTTCCTGAAATCTGTTTTCTCGGATTTAGCGGTGAGAAAAATAAATGGTATCCCGAATGTTTCTTTGTGCCTGCTTAACAAGTGAAGCACGCCATATCCATCCAGCACGGGCATCATGATATCACAAATAACCAAATCAGGATTTTCTTTCATCGCCATTTCAACGCCGGCTTTTCCATCCGGTGCCTGTAGCACTTTATAATCAGAGAGCTCAAGGATTTCG
>CAIYPC010000681.1 GCA_903927975.1 uncultured Bacteroidota bacterium
TCATTATAAGTAACTTTAGTTGCAGCAATACCATTAGTTAAATTTAATGAGTCTGCTGAAAGTGTTGTGAAATTACCAGTATTGGGAGTTGTATTGCCTCGTGTTATAAAAACCATGTTGTGTATAATCAAGCACAAATGGGCGAAAGTCAACAAACTTATCAGCATCAGCATAAACTTGCTGCCCTTCAAATTCTTGATAATTTATTTTATCATAATAATTAAAAATTCGCTGTTTATCGAAGTGCATTTCTTTTAACGTTGATACATTTTCTGTAAGAGGTATTGCATAATAAGCAAGTAGAAAAATAATTTCTTCTTTTATAGGAAAGAAATAAGTGCGGGATGAATTGACTAAACCATTAATAAAAAGATTTTCTTTTCCTGAAACTTTATTGGCTTTATATAAAATTTCTTTATCAGCAATCATCAAATCTTCATTGGTGATTGGGCATTTGAAAATAGTATAATCAATTTCTTCATTCATGCGGTGAAGCAAAATAAAGAATCGTTTTTGAAATGGCAGATAATAAAAGAGCCCCTGCCTTTCGGCATGGGGCCCATGTTCCAACTTCAACCAAAAAGATGAAAAGGTTTATTGATTAATGATCATAACTGACCACTCTTGATATCTTCCAATTGCCATCCTTCTTTTGCCAAACATGAACAAATTTGAAAGTGCCGCAAACATCTTTTCCATTTTCAAGATGGCAAAAACGGTGTGCCGCAATTTCTACAGCGCCATAATCTTTTATGGGATAAACTTCCATGCTGCCAGCAATAAGTTCTCTATGTATATCACTGGCTCTCGCAAAATTTTCTTTAAATGAATTCATGTTTTGCTCATATCTGGTAAGCCCGCCTTTATCATGATAAAATTCAAGGTCTTCAGTAAAAAGTGTTTTGAGTTTCTCAACATCATGTGCATTGAATGCATCAAATAGAACGCTGTCCATGTGAGCAATTTCTTTGTACAATGCAGTTGTGTTTTCAGTATTGAATTTTGTGTTCACGGCATAATCCAATTCTTTTGCAAGCTTCCAATCTCCATCTATCTTTTTCCAGTCGCGTGAAAATTTTGATTCCTCAACTATTTTATCAGATTCGCCTTGCACAAGAATATAGAAACGTTGTGTGCCTGTTTGTATAGCATTGTTATCATCAGTCAGAAAAACCTGTGAGCTGCCTTTTACAAACTCTCTTCGCATTTTCATGTTTTTATTTTCGCAGAAATTTTTCTGTATACTTTCTACAAAATCCTTGTGCGATTGGCTTGTTGTGTGTGCTCCCAATCCTTCATCATGATAAAACACAAAATTTTTTGCGAGCACGCTTTCAACTTCTTTCATGTTGCATGTGTTGAATGCAGCATTGAATAAAAGGCTGTCTCTCTTTTCCAGCTTTGCTGATAAGTCTTCCGATGAAATTGTTTGAGCAGATATATTTTGGGTAAATGCCAAATATGAAAAACTCAAAATGATTAAAGAGAAAACTTTTCTATGCCTTGATCTAATCTTCTTCATAACTCACTATTTTAAATGATATCAGCAATGCTTCTTTTTATAAACTACGATTGCAAAATCATTGATAAGAAATAAACTGGTGATGATATTTTATTATTGCTATCATCAGCTTCATCTTTTCGAATAGCCGTAGCTTTTTCCTCTGTCTTCTTTTCAGTTTCTATTGCTGATTTCTTTTGTGTGGTTGTATCTTTTTTGGGTGCTTGCTCTTTCTGATTTATTGAATCATGGCTTTTGTAACGGTAACCATTATCTGTTTTTGGTGCAACCGTTTTGTGCTGATTTTCATCATTGCCAGTATCAATTTTTTTATCTGTTCTTTCAAGCCCAGAAGAAGTCATGATGTATTCGGTATTGGCATCCCATCCATATTTATCATCCCACTGATCGTTCCATTCGTCATTATCGCTGATATTCCAGCCATTTCTTCTGCCAATATTTATGTTGAACCATTTATAATCTCGGATGCTATTATTGATTTCTATTTTCTTTCCAACTGGCACTTCGATTATTACAAGCACTTGTTGGTTTCTGAACTTATCATTTTTACTGATTGCAAACCCACCCTTTGCCAACAACAGCATGCTGTCTTCCTGAAGTATATTAAAATCTATTTTTTGTGCAAGAGCCTGTGCCTGTTTTTGTGTTCTGCCGCGGCTGAATCTTAGTTTCTGGAGATGGAAGAAAGCATCTTTACTTTTTACAATATCAACCCGCACAGTATTTAATAAAAGAGAGTCAAAATTGTCGCCATAAATAGGTAAATCATTATCCCAATCAACCCAATTCCATCTGTGTGAATAATAATGAAAGCCTGTTCTTCCGCTCATTAGATCCACATACATTTTTCCATTTGCTGGTTGAGATATACTCACGCTTTCTTCTACAAAATCTTTTGTCCTGAAATTTCTAGCGAAATCGCTTAATAGAATTATTATGGATATCAGTCCAATTACCCAAAGAGTGCCGAACACATAACCGAGGTAATGATTTTTTGAGCGAGCGCCCATGATGCGTCTGATAAGCCATGTGAGCAATGCAATCAACGGAATTCCAAAAAACAATACGATGCTGAGCCATGCAAGAAAATTTTCACCAACACCAGATAGAAAAAAATCCTTCAGCGGGAACACTGCCAAGCCCCCAAATAAAAGACCAATGAGTACGCCGAATAATGCAAGTGCAATAATGCTTGCTATAAAGAGAAAGAATGCTTTGAAAAGAACGCCAATCGCATGACCAAGCCCAGTGCCTCTTCTTTGACCGATTTCATAAGAAAGATCTTTGCTCTTCTGCTGTGCTGTGTTTTTGAATTCTGTGCTGAACTTTTGGGCGCTTTCTTTAAAGTCGTTGCCCATTTTTTCTGCTCTGCCTTTAAATCCTTCGAGATCATCTTTAATGGTGTTCGCGATTGAATTCAGATCTACTCTTTCGCCGCGCATTTCCAACTTTTCAGAAGCCGTGTTAGCAACGGGAACGGCTATCCAAAGAATGATATAACTGATAATAAGCGTGCTGCTCAATCCACCAGAAATAAATCTTGGCGCAAAATCCCAATCCCAAAAAGCTGCGTGAAAAATGGTAGACAGAATCGCAAGCACGAAAGGCAATGCAAAAAGCAATCTTGGAATCCAAACTTTGATATTCAAATAAGCAGCCAAACCGCCAGCCACACCACCAATCACTCTGTCATCTGCGCTACGAAATAATCTTTTGGTGATATTTGATTGCTGAGATTGAGAAGGCACGACGAACCAAAGCAATATATAAACCCAAAACAATGCAGCTACAAAAATCACGAAAACGATACGCAGTATGATTGGGTCGATGCTGAAATAATTTGCCAGCCCGCTACAGACGCCACCCAACACTTTATCATCAGCATTTCTGTACAATCTTCCCCTTCCCTGCGGTGGGGTATAGTTATATGTTTTTTGCGATTGCTCGCTCTGTGCGCTCTGCTTATTATCAGTTGCGGCAGATGAAGATGAAGCTGCACTAAAGCCCGCATCAGAATCGGCAGCTTCAAAATCTGCCGGTCTGCCCATGCTGTCGATGATGCTGTTCACATCATTATCAGTTATGCAGTTTGCATCTTTTTTCAGGCGTTCGGAAAAAAGTTCTGCAAAGCGGTTCTCGATGTCGTTGATGATCTCATCACGCCCTTCTTCATTTGCAAAATATTTCCGCAGGCTTTCCACATATTGATTGAGGATGTCAAAAGCACTCTCTTCAATGGGAACCACCCTGCCGTGAAAATTTATATTGATGATCTTTTTCATTGTAAAACGTATTTATGGTTGAAGTTTAGAAGCTTGGGTTTTGGTTGGTAGTATCAGGCATGTTTTCTTTTTTGCTTGCGAGTGCATGTACTGCATTTGCCAATTCGTTCCAGGTCGCTTCCAGTTCCTGATAGAATTGCAGTCCCTTTGGTGTAAGGGAAAAATATTTGCGGGGCGGCCCGGAATTGCTTTCTACCCATCGGTATGTTAGCATTTCCGCATTTTTGAGCCTTGTTAATAATGGGTATAAGGTGCCTTCAAGGATCTGGAGGTTGGCTCCCCGCATTTCTTCCACAATGTCCGAAGGGTAAGCTTCGCCGCGGCGGATGATGGAAAAGATACAGAACTCCAAGATCCCCTTTCTCATTTGGCTTTGTGTGTTCTCGATATTCATATAATTTCTTTTTTAGAGAGAACAAAGTGTAAATTTCTCTATTCCGATACAAATATAGAGAATATTTTAGTACTATGCAAAACAAAGTACCATTTTAAAGAAGGTAATTTTTATAAACTACTAATGAATTTTAGGCTGAAATGTAGGATGGGCAAGGGTTTTGTAAAATTTAAGCTCGGAGGAAAATTTTTTTAGATTTTATGGGCGGCGGAAATCTATGGTGAATGGCAGGGATTAAAATGTATTATAACAAACAGCTGAGAATGAAAAAGATTGAACTGAGTGCAGAAACTTCTCTTCTAACCATGAATATTTTTACCCGAAAAGCAAATTTATTCGTGATGAGTATCAATCAATACTGGGTAATATTTGGAATTTTCTAAGGCATTATTATATCTTTCTCCATCAATTATTCTCAAGTCTTTTACTGCTTTTTCAAAAGCAATTTCCAAATAATGAATAAACACATCTGTGTTAATATGTATCACGTCATTAATAATTTTGTAAGGAACATTTTCATGCCCTCTGTTGTCAATATCAAATTGATAACGAGAAGAATAATTATGTACCAATCTATGACGTGCTTTGTCGTATAAATCTATATCCTTGTACTCTGGCATGTATCTTCTAAAAAAGCGTTCTGGCTTTTCATTGTCGTTGGCATTGAATTCATACAGAAATGTGGACAATTGTTCGATAAAGCAAATTGACAAAATAAATGCAGCGATGGGTTTAGGCTGTGTATACTTAATATCAGAAAATGCAAATTTTTCAAAAGAATTTATAATTGTTTCTATGTCTTGAGGAATATCTCTGACGGGCTTTATTTTTTTTAATCTGCTCACTTTTTTTGATTTACTATTCTTTGCTTACGATTTTCGTATCATGAGAGCTTACTTCTTCAATCCAATCTCCCTCAATCTCTCATCCAAATATTCCCCAGCGGTTGCATCAGGATATGCTTTTGGATGGCTTGCATTAATGCAGCCTGTCAGGCAGGCAAGGCTCATGCTGCTTTTTGGATGAAGAAAGAATGGTATAGAAAATCTGGATGTGTTCCATTTTTCACGCGGCGGGTTTACAACGCGATGTGTGGTCGATTTTAATTTATTATTAGTGAGACGTTGCAGCATGTCCCCAACATTCACCACGATTTGTTCTGGCAAAGAAGTTACGCCGACCCATTCATTTTGTTTGGTAAGAATTTGTAAACCATCTGCTGAAGCGCCAACTAATAATGTGATGAGATTAATGTCTTCATGCTGCTCTGCACGAATCGCAGATTTAGGCTCATGTGTTATGGGCGGATAATGAATGGCCCTTAAAATTGAATTACCATTATGTATATAGTCGGTAAAATAATTTTCATCGAGATCCAGATACAAAGCAATCGCTCTTAATAATGCGCTCCCTGATTTTTCAAATGCACGATATGCCTTGAAAAAAGTGGGCGTGAATGCTGGCACTTCATCCACAAAAACATTATCAGGATATTCTTCTTTTATTGGATCATTATCTTCGACCGTTTGTCCAAACTGAAAAAACTCTTTCAGATCCGGCGCATCACTTCCCTTTGCGTGCTCAGTTCCAAATGCAGTGTAGCCACGCTGTCCGGCAATTTCAGTCTTTTCATATTTTTTCTTTTTATCCAAAGGCAAGGAAAAAAATTGTTGCACATATTTATATAAATCAGCAATCAGCTCATCAGGCACGCCATGATTTTTTACGGCAACAAAACCAACTTCTTCATAAGCTTTTCCAAGTGCTTGCACGAAGGCATATTTCTTTTGTTCGTCTCCTTGCAAAAAATCATTCAGATCAACAACGGGAATGCCCATACTACAAACTTTTATAAGTGAAATAATATTTATTATTAGATTTACCGTGTAAAAATAAAAACTTTGACACAAAGAAATCTTACGTTCATTTTATTGGTTATCATCTGCTCCTTTTTCTCCTGTTCGCCGAAATACCTGAAACATATCTCCGAATACAATTTTGAAAGCAAGACCGATAAGCCGGATTATAGCAAGCTGCAATATTGGGCAGCAAACCCTGATAAGAAGAGTTTATCAGATAGCCTTCCTGAACCGCTAAGGAATTCATTTGTCAAAGATTCATCAGTGGATGTTTTCTTTCTTCACCCAACTACATTTACAGATATAAACAATACAAGATGGAACGCTGATATTAATGACGATTCTCTAAATGCAAAAACTGATTATAGCACCATTCTTTATCAGGCAAGTGCTTTTAATGAGTGCAGGATTTTTGCCCCGCGTTATCGTCAGGCGAACATAAGATCATATTTTACAAAAGACACCGCTGAGGCTTATGCGGCATTTGATCTGGCCTATGAAGATTTGAAAAATGCTTTTCAATATTATCTCGATCATTACAATAATGGAAGACCAATCATTATCGCATCGCACAGCCAGGGAAGTACTCATGCACAAAGATTGCTGAAAGAATTTTTTGATGGAAAACCACTTAAAAATAAATTGGTTGCTGCTTATGTAATTGGCATGTTTACACCGGAAGATGCATACACAGAATTAAAGCCCTGCAAAGATTCATTGCAAACAGGTTGTTTAATTGGATGGCGTAGCTTTAAGAAAGATTATGAGCCTGATTTTGTGAAAGCAGAAACAAAAAAATGCTTTGTCACAAATCCATTAACCTGGACTAACGATGATGGATATGCGCCAAATGACCTTAACCTCGGTGCTGTGCTCACAAAATTCAACAAGATGAGTCTTCATGCCGCCGATGCGCAAATACATGGTAATGTTTTATGGCTGAACAAACCACATTTCCCTGGGAGTTTTTTCTTCAGAACAAAAAACTATCATATTGGCGATATCAATTTGTTTTATGTGAATATCAGAGAGAACGTACATGCGAGGATTGCTGCTTACAAGAAAAAATAATTGTTATTGAATTTTTTCTTTCAGCAATTTGTTTTCATCTGCCGTAATATCAACCAAAGCATATCTCGTAACATTATTGATGAGCATTTCGTCCAGCAGGCTCACCACATTTTCATAGTCTGCATCATCTGAAGCTTTTATCAGCACCATCAATTCTTTTCTTCCGCCTTTATGAATTTTGTCCATCAGCAAGTGTTTTTCCCTGATGATTTCTCCAATTCCATTTTGCATGGAATAATTTGTTATGCCAAATGCACCAGATTTTAAAGAGCCATCTAAGTTCCCATTGTAATAAAAAATTTTATTGTCTTTTCCTGCTAAAACTGAAATGACGGCACTATCGCCAATTAAGGTCGGAGCACCTTTAGCAGGCATGTTCAAATTGGTTGCGTGTGGTTTTGTCCATGCAGTTGTTACCATAAAAAAAGTGATCAACAAAAAACCAAGATCCACCATTGGTGTCAGATCAACTTTTGTTGATTGCTTTTTCTGTTTGTACATAGATTTCTTGTTCCGGCTTTTGCCGGCTGCAATATCAAGTTCAGCCATAAAAATTTATTTAGAAATTATTAGAAAGATGCGATTCAATAATGAGATTCTTCGCGAAAAATTTTCCATAAAAAAAAACGCAGAGATTATTTTTCTCTGCGTCTTATCAAAAAAATTAATTTCTTCAAATTAGAATTCCGCATTTTTGGGTGTGCGTGGAAATGCAATCACATCGCGAATATTCGTCATGCCTGTAACAAACTGCACCATCCGCTCAAAGCCAAGCCCAAAACCGGCGTGCGGCACAGTTCCAAATCGGCGTGTGTCAAGATACCACCACATTTCTTCAACAGGAATATGCATTTCCCTCATTCTCTCTTCGAGCTTTTCCAATCTTTCTTCTCTTTGCGATCCACCAACCATCTCACCAATTCCAGGAGCTAAAATATCCATCGCGGCAACTGTTTTGCCGTCATCATTTTGGCGCATATAAAATGCTTTGATCTCTTTCGGATAGCCAGTAACAATCACTGGTTTCTTGAAATGTTTTTCTACGAGATAGCGTTCATGTTCGCTCTGCATGTCAATTCCCCATTTCACATCATACTTAAATTTTTTCTTTTTAAAAGCAGGTGATGCAATCAAAATATCTATCGCTTCTGTATAAGTAATTCTTTCAAAATTATTATTGATAACAAATTCAAGTTTTTCCATCAATCCCATTTCACTCCTTTCTGCTTGAGGTTTTTGTTTTTCTTCTTCATCCAACCGTTGCGCTAAAAATTCAAGATCATCTTTATTGTTTTCTATCGCATGGCGAATAAGATATTTAATAAACTCTTCAGCAAGGTTCATGTTATCTTCCAGATCATAAAAAGCCATTTCTGGTTCAATCATCCAAAACTCAGCAAGATGTCTGGCTGTGTTTGAATTTTCTGCACGGAAGGTTGGTCCGAAAGTATAAATCTCACTCAGTGCAGTTGCGGCAAGCTCTCCTTCCAGTTGACCGCTTACCGTTAAATTGGTAGCACGACCAAAAAAATCTTCTTTGAAATTGATTGATCCATCTTCATTTTTTGGAGCGTTATCGAATGGCAAGGTTGTAACCTTGAACATCTCTCCAGCTCCTTCCGCATCTGATGCCGTGATGATTGGCGTATGTAGATAAACAAATCCTTTATCATTATAAAACTTATGAACTGCAAATGCTAAAGAATGACGAACTCTAAATACCGCACTAAATGTGTTTGTTCTAAAACGCAAATGAGCTTTCTCTCTCAAAAACTCAAGACTATGCTTTTTTGGTTGAAGCGGATATTTTTCTCCATCGCTATCTCCAAGTATTTCAATTGATCTTGCTTTCACCTCGAGCTTTTGTCCTTTACCCAAAGAAGCAACCACTTCACCGGTAACTTTTAGCGAAGCTGATGTGGTTATTCTTTTTAACAAAGCTTCGTCAAACAAGCCAAGCTCCACAACTACCTGAAGGTTATTATTGGTGCTGCCATCGTTAAGCGCAATGAACTGGTTGTTGCGAAATGTGCGCACCCAGCCCATCACAATCACTTCTTCATTTTTCGGTTCTGCCGCCAGCAGATCTTTTATTTTCACTCTTTTGTTAAACATATAATCGCTTTTGAGTGCGCAAAGATAGATTATGGTAAGCAAAAGGTAAACCGATGGTAAAGCAAAAGTCAATAAAAATGATAACTTTACACAAATAGTAAATTATGAAAGGAGTGACCATATTAAAAGATGAAAAAAATAATAAAAAAATACTCCAGGCAGATGTAAGTGAGATTGCAAAAAACCCTTCGAAGTTTGAAGATTTAATAGATGTGATCATTGCCGAAGAGAGAAAAGACGAAAAAAAAATTCTCTGGGAAACTGCAAAAAAACAACTGAAGAAAACAGGAAAGATTTAATGCTCATCTATAAATATCTTTTCTGTGACCGATTTGCCTGATATCAACGATTTTGATTTTATCTTCTATTGAATAAACAACCCTGTAATCGCCAATTCTTATCCGATAAAGATTTTCGTTAGTTCCTTGTAATTTTTTGCTGCCAATTGGACGGGGGTTGTCTGAAAGCAAATCAATCGCAATCTGTATTTTGCTGACGTAAGGCTTCTGAATCTTTTTCA
>CAIYPC010000682.1 GCA_903927975.1 uncultured Bacteroidota bacterium
AAAGTCCGAAAGTCAGGAAAGTCTGGAAGAAGGGATCTCAGAGGGTCAAAAAATTAATGTTGTTGAATATTGTGAAGTAAAGTTCGATGATTAGTGCTGTGGCAAATTATAAAACCAAAGCTCAAGAGAATTCCTTCGGTACAAGAGTGCGACGCAACGGCCGCCCAATAGTAGCAATCAGATGGCCCCCCAAAAAAAGATTAAATATCCAGAGACTCGCTATCCCACAAATAAAAAACCCGAAAGAAGCATTTCTCTTCTTTCGGACTTCCTGAGACTCTGAACTTCAGACTCAGAACTCAACTACCCTCTTCCCATTTGCTTCAAGAAAGCGACATGCGAAGCGACAGCATAACGAACGCGGGGATATTCAATATAAACGATGCCATATTCCTGACACGCTTGTTTGATTATTTTGCTGATAGCAGGATAATGTATGTGTGATATTTTAGGGAACAAATGATGTTCAATTTGAAAATTTAATCCACCAACTAACCAGCTTACTAATTTGTTATTAGTTGCAAAATTTGCAGTGGTCTTAATCTGATGAACAGCCCACTCATCTTCCATTTTTCCTGTTTCAATATCAGCAACAGGAAATGAAGTGTGCTCAACAGTGTGCGCCAATTGAAACACCAAGCTCAACACGATGCCAGCAACAACTGTGAAAATCAAAAATCCTATTATCCAATGCGCAAAGCCAACCATATAAATGGGCAAGCCAACAAACAAAAATGCATGGAACAATTTGAAACCCCAGAAAATCAAATGATCTGAAAGGCTCATTTTTTTCAAGGGCATATTGCCGATTTTGCTTTTGAAATATTTTACATAATCCAAAACAAAAATCCACAAGATATACAGCATAGAATATAGAAGTATGAAATAATAATGCTGGTATTTGTGCATCTTATATTTCTTTTGCGTAGAACTCATTCTCATCCACGGCTGAATGTCGATATCATCATCAACGCCATCAACATTGGTATAAGCATGGTGAATAATATTATGCTTCATATTCCACATAAAACTGTTTCCACCAAGCATGTTCAAAGTAAACGCAGCAATATGGTTCAGCCATTTATGATTGCTGAAACTGCCGTGAGCGCCATCGTGCATCACGTTAAAACCGATTGCGGCAATAATGCAACCGAACACGGCGCATTCGAAAACAGCAATGATGGTAGGCGGTGTGAAAAATACGAGATGAATATATACAGCGGCGTAAGCCAGCAACAAAATAACTGCTTTTAGAAAAAGGGCAAAGTTGCCAGTGGTGGCGCTGCCTTTCTGTTCAAAATAATCGCCAATTCTTGTTTTCAGTTCTCCGTAAAAAGAATGTGGAATATTGGCAAACTTGGGAAGTGACATGTGAAAAAAATTAAATCATTTAAAAATCGGCTGCAAGGTAGTTCATTTGGGGTTGATAATCTTGTTAAAAAATGCCCCACTCATAAACGCTGGAAAAATGCTTTTGTTTCACAAGATCAGGTATCTAGCTGAATAAAAGAATCCATGCTGTTGATCCCGATCATTTTCTCGCATATAAAGCCCTCAGCATAAGCAACTCCTATCATTTTTCCGAACATCTGCTGGCGACCGATAATGGAATTTAAAAACTCAGGTGTGGAGATATAAGTCTGCGGTTCATCTTTAACATATTCAGAAGAAAAAAACTGAGAAGAATATGCTTTGATGGATTCAATTTTTCTTTCAAACACATTGGTGATATCATACACAAATGTTGGGTTGAAATATCTGTACTGTATGTAATGGAAAATATATTTTGGTCGCCAATGTTGTTGAAGCTTTCCCTCATCATCAAAAGTCTCAATTTTCCGCAGCCCGCTTAAAAAACATGCGTCAGAAATAAGATGCCCCGCTCTGCCATGATCAGGATGTCTGTCTTCAAGCGAATTTGCCAAAACAATTTCGGGCTGATATTTTCTGATCGCTTTTATTAATAACCGCTGATGTTCTTCATCATTCTTAAAAAAACCGTCCGCCATTCTCAGATTTTCTCTGGCATCCAAGTGCATGATGGCAGCCGCTTTTGCAGATTCTTGTTCGCGCAGCTCAGGGGTGCCGCGAGTGCCGAGCTCGCCACGCGTTAAATTTATAACACCCGTTTTTTTGCCTAACAATTTCTCCGCCATCAATGTTCCTGAACATCCCAATTCAATATCATCAGGGTGAACAGCAATCGCAAGGATATCAAGTTTCATGCTGTAAAAATAATGTGCTAATGTGATAATATGCTAATTAGCTGATGCTTTCTAATAGCAATTTTCAAAATGTAGGAACTCCATTATCACATTATCATATTATCACATCAGCTAATTAGCATATTAGCTCATTATCGAATTATCACATTGTTTCTTTAATTTCGCCCTCTTAAATTTATCAATAAACACAAATCAAATTATATGGCATACGATGTGGTTGTTCTTGGCAGCGGTCCCGGCGGATATGTTGCTGCCATCCGCGCAGCTCAGTTAGGTTTTAAAACAGCTATTATTGAAAAAGAAAGTCTGGGTGGCATTTGCCTTAACTGGGGCTGCATCCCAACGAAGGCCTTGTTGAAAAGCGCTCAGGTTTATCAGGATATTCTTCACTCAAAAGAGTTCGGTATTGAAGCAACAGGCACGCCCGATTTTCCTGCGGTGATAAAACGCAGCCGCGGTGTGGCAGACAAGATGAGCAAAGGCGTTCAGTTTTTGATGAGAAAAAACAAGATTGATGTGGTGATGGGTTATGGAAAACTGAAAGCGAAAGGACAGATTGAAGTGACTGCGGCTGATGGCAAAACACAGATTGTAGAAGGCAAACATATTATTGTGGCAACTGGCGCACGCAGCAAAGAATTACCAAACCTGAAACAGGATGGCAAAAAAGTGATTGGCTATCGCGAAGCAATGGTGCTTCCTGAAAAACCAAAAAGCATCATCGTTGTTGGAAGCGGTGCGATCGGTGTTGAGTTCGCATATTTTTATTTCAGCATGGGAGCGAAAGTGACCATCGTTGAATTTTTGCCAAGAATAGTTCCTGTTGAAGACGAAGAAATTTCAAAAGAACTTGAAAAAAATTATAAGAAAAACGGCATTGATATTTTAACGAACAGCGAAGTGCTGAGCGTTGACACAAGTGGTGCTGGCGTGAAAGCAAAAGTGAAAACACAAACCGGTGAGATTACTTTGGAAGCTGATATTTTGTTGAGCGCTGTTGGTGTTACTGCAAACATTGAAAACATCGGGCTTGAAACGCTCGGCGTAAAAACTGACAAAGGAAAAATTTCTGTTGATAAATTTTATAATACAAACGTTCCAGGAATTTATTCTATTGGTGATTGCGCACCGGGGCAAGCACTTGCTCACGTGGCATCGAAAGAAGCAATTATCTGCGTTGAAAATATAGGTTATAACGAAAAGAAATATGCGCATCAGCCTGAGCCGATTGATTATGGCAATGTTCCGGGTTGCACTTATTGCACACCAGAAATTGCATCAGTTGGCTTAACTGAAAAGCAAGCAAAGGATGCTGGTTATGAAATAAAAGTGGGCAAGTTCCCATTGAGTGCATCAGGCAAAGCATCAGCAGCAGGACACACTGAAGGATTTGTGAAAGTGGTGTTTGATGCGAAATACGGCGAGTGGCTCGGCACGCACATGATCGGCTATAATGTAACAGAAATCATTATAGAAACAGTTCTCGGTAGAAAACTTGAAACAACATATCACGAAGTATTAAACAGCATTCATCCACATCCAACCATCAGCGAAAGCGTGAAAGATGCGATTGAAGTGGCTTATGGCGAAGCGATACATTTGTGATTCGGATTTCATAGGATTAAATTGATTAAAGGATTACTGAGAAATTGGTAATCCTTTTTTATTTTGAATGATAGATCACAAATTTTAGAACTCAGTACCGCTACACAGCAATTCAAAAAATCGTAAATCATGATTAACAATTTTCTATGTCGAGAGAACAAATAAAATCAGAGATTAATAAAGTGCTTGACAATTTTTCTGATAAAGAATTAGAATAAATACTACGTCTTTTAAAAAAGGATGATTCTGGATCAGCAGTTAAAAGCCCCGATCTCCTTCAAAAAATTCTTACAGAAGATTCTCATTTACTTGAAAAGCTTGCGAAACGATAGAGTTGCAACAAGTCTTATTGTTATTAAAATTGCAAAGCAACTTTCACCGAGCATGGTTTCATAAAGACTTACATATATTTGGATACATTAATTATGCATCATGGAACTTCTGATTAAGCATCATAATCTTTTCAGGAACAATAAGAAATATTTATTTTTTATAATCCTCTTGATTTGTTTTTCTTTTTGTGCAAATGCACAGCGTGCCACTGTTTTTTATAAAGAAAGTGACGATGATTTTCCAAATCCCGAACGCGGATTTTATATTCCACACAATACACATGCCTCAGGTTTTATTCCGTTGAATGAAGAACGCATGAAGGGCGATAGAACTCAGCAGAAAAAACATGGAAGCGCAACTTATCCAGTATATGCAACGATAATACTTAGAGAATATGTGCTCGATTCTTTTACCAATAAACCACTGAGCGAATCTTTTTTGAATAAGGTGGAAAATGATTTTACGATCGTTCGTAACGCAGGCGTTAAAATGATTTTACGTTTTTCATACATTGATAAAACACATTCAGGAAGTTGTCCCGATAAAGAAAAAATATGCCCTCCCTATGGCGATGCACCAAAAGATGTAATGCTGAATCACATCGCGCAGTTGAAACCATTGCTCCAGAAAAATGCTGATATTATTGCTGTGTTGCAGGAAGGTTTTATCGGCATTTGGGGGGAAAATTTTTACACAGATTATTTTGGCGATGCCTCGGAAAATGCCGCTGGAAAAATTGTTGATGAAGGTTGGAAAGACAGAAATGAACTCTTAAAAAGCTTACTTGATGCATTGCCAAAAGACAGAATGATACAGGTTCGCACGCCACAAATAAAACAGAAATTTGTGTACGGTCCGCGGGCAAGCGCTGATTCAAAACCTTCCGCTGATTCAGCGGCTTATAATTTTACAGACAATGAACGGATTGGGTTTCACAATGATTGCTTTCTTGCAAGCAAAGATGATTACGGCACTTTTGTGGATTATGGAAGTTCGGTGGATCCGAAGAAACCGGCTAATGAAATACTTAGAAAATATTTTGAAAATGAAAGCCGCTTCGGACCGGTCGGCGGCGAAACCTGTGATGATGCTTTCAGTCCTGAGAATGATTGCGCTCCCGCAGGGCATGCGGAAGAGGAGATGAGATCGATGCATTATAGCTTTCTGAATACAGCTTATAATAATACGGTGAACAATGATTGGGATTCTGCAGGATGTATGACTAGTATCAAAAGAAAATTAGGATACCATTTTGTGTTGCAGAAAGCAAATTTTCCAGCTCGCTGCAAAGCTGGCGCTGCATTAAATTTTTCTGCCGAATTAAAAAACTCCGGTTATGCATCACCGTTTAATCCTCGCAACATTGTATTGATATTGCGTAATGTGCAAACACAAAAAGAATATTTTATTACGTGCAAAGCAGATGTACGCCGCTGGTACACTGGTAATATAAACTGGAATGAATCTGTAAAAATTCCTAACGATATTCCTGCTGGCAAATATGAGCTGTTTGTAAACCTTCCTGATAATTATGCATCATTGGCGGGAAGACCAGAATATAGCATTCGTTTTGCGAACGAAAATATATGGGAAGCAAGCACGGGATACAACCGTTTGAATCATACAATTACTATTAGCCAATAGTCAAATTGTATGCTGTTTTTCTTCTTCTGCTTTTTGAACAGAGAAAACAATTAATAAAAAAATTGTTCTGAAACTATCTTTCCATCTTTCACTTTGTATACGCATAACTCGCTGTTTGTTTTGCGGGCTTCTCCTTTCATTTGTAGATCACTCTGCCATGAAACCGAAAAATAATCTCCAGCAATAATTGGTTCGGAAATACTGCCGCCAAAAAAATCTTCAACATGTGAAACAAAAAGTTCTGCTTTCTTTCTGATGGCATCCATGCCTTTGGTTTCTTTTGGCAGCAGCCCTTCGTAAGGTTCTATGCTGATAATATCCGGTGCAAATAACTCTTCCTTGGCTTCTTCTACTTTTCCATTGCGGCAGAGATCAACGAGGCGAGTTGCTATTTGTTGGGTTGTCATTGTGTGAGTTTTTGATGTGAGCAAAATTATGAGAAAGGATGATATCAGAATTTATTTGATCTACTGCATCGTTGTTACTTCCATCATCTATAAGGCGACTATTTAGCTTTAAGTTTTGAAAACGCAATTGCATTCTTTCATTAAGAAAATTTTAAAGAAGAGATTTGGTAAATTTGAGATGTGAGTTACATCAAAGACGGTGAGGCAATAGTGAATTGAAATCAAATACTATTATGAGAAGTTTTTTTAACCCTTAAAATTTTATCAATGAGATCCTCGTTATTAACAGTGATTATAATAATCTTTTCTATTTTTTCTAAAGCTCAAGTTCCAGTAAATTCAGGAGTTGTTTTTGCAAAAGAGTTCAGTAAAGAAATTGCATTGTATCGTGCTAAAGCATTTGTAATTGAAACTGTACTTGGTATATCTTCTGAGGTTGTTGGATTTCAAATTGATCCGTTAGCTGCATCCAGTTCTGGTGAATTAACCTCTTTAGTCTATAGATGTCAAGAAAAAGGAAAGGAGGGAATGGTTTTAGGTTTTTATGGGGATTATTGGAATTCGGCAGGGGTAGAGTATAAAGGATTTAGTTTTAAAGATATATCCAAGGATAAAGCTTTGTATTTGTTGGATACTATTCAGAAAGCTATAGATGATTATTCGACATTTTTGAGTCAAGACAAGGATAATAATAATATTTATTTCAAAGCTGAGGGTATGACATTTCTTATATCTAATATGACTGGTGGTATCAAAATTAGAGTGTTTTGGAATGAGTTCGATGCTGAATGGGACATGACGGCTTTTAGGAGAACAAAAAGAAGATTGCTTAATAAGTTAAATGAATAATTAGCTGTCGTTAAACGAAGCTAGAAAATACTTGCTATTAGTTTATTCACTTAAATAAATGGCTCTTCCAATTGACCTGTTAGTCTATGATTAATGATACATTTCTCAAGAAAGATTGATAATACTCCTTGATAATCATTTTTGGGAGATACAATTTCTGTTTGATTTATGCTTATAGGAAGTTCATTACTAAATCCATGATTACATCTGAACCAAAATTTTTGATTTAACCCAATTTCACTAAGAGAACCATCTCCAGTAAATTCATATACACTTCCGAAGCCTCCTTTAGGTTTCGTCATAGTTTTGATTGTTACTGATTTTCCTAAAACTAAGTAGTTCATAATTGTACGTTTATTACAAATTTAAGAATGTTTTTTCACCAACTTCGTATATATCTCGAATGAATAAAGCGGCTTTTTTTCTATGAGTTAGTGTCCTCACCAACCGAAATTATTTTAGAAGGTCATCACAAAATTTTTAAAATAGCAGTTTCGTAAATTTGGTACTTGGTTGGTATATTAAATTGGACATGACATGTAATCGAAACTATGCAATATGATAAAGATTCCTCATAATAGAGCAATAGAACTACTGCAAGCCAGATTAAAAGATCTTGATGATTCTTATACTGATATCGTTGCCTTAAAAAATAGAATCAAAATTGATATTGAAGCTATCTTCGGACAGACAAGTACCCAATCTATGTCCATAATTACTCTGGATACATTACATTTTGATGATCCCAAAAAACTTGCTAAAATTAAAACCACATATAGACAGACATTACAGAGCTATATTAACTATATCAATGATTTTCATATAATCAATCAAGAGACAATACAGTTGTCGGAAGAAGAATACAAGAAAAAATTTGAAGATTTGCTAACAAAGTGGAATGCTTTAGTTCCTGATTATAATAAGCTCTTAAATAACTACGAAACTTTGCACAAGAATTATGATAGTGCATTATCAGAGAATAAAATTTTAGAAGAAAAATT
>CAIYPC010000683.1 GCA_903927975.1 uncultured Bacteroidota bacterium
AAATAATGATTGGTTGATTTCTTTTGATAATTATTATAACAAAGTTTTTATTAATCCTTCTTCAATTTCAGATAGCGTTGACCGTTATGATTTTTCTGTAACAGGAACTGAGATTATTATCCGCTTTAAACCGGAATATTATAAAGCGCACAGAGGTTTAAAATATTTTGAGCCATCAACATATTCAGTTTGGAAAAAACCGATAGTGGGCTGGTGCTCGTGGTTTGCTTATCTCGATAATATAGATGAAGAAAAAATAAAGCATGCCGCGGATGTTCTCTCAAAAAAAATAAAACCTTATGGTTTAGAATATTTGCAGATAGATGATGGCTATCAGCAAAATCCCATTGGTGCGCCTGATACATGGCTTCATGCAAATAAAAAATTCCCTTCAGGATTGCAAAGCCTTTCTTCATACATATCTGCCCAAGGTTTGAAGCCTGCAATCTGGACAAATGTTTCCTTCGCAGATTCTGCTGCTGCTTTTCAGAATAAAAATCTATTCGTTCAAAATAAAAATAATGAACCTGCAAAAGGCAATTGGATTGGCTATGTGATGGACGGATCCAATCAATCAACACTTAACAAATTTGTTGTTCCAGTTTACAGTGAATTAAAGAAAGAAGGCTGGCAATATTTTAAATTGGATGCGCTTCGTCATTTAAAATATGAAGGATATAATTCTTATGCAGATTATTTCTCAAATAGCAACATAAACAAAAACGAAGCTTATAGAAATTTTGTAAAAACAGTTAGAAAAGAAATTGGGAGTGAAAATTTCTTGCTTGCATGTTGGGGCGCGAGACCTGAATTGGTCGGCATTGCCGATGGCTGCCGCATTGGCAATGATGGCTATAGTTATGCGGGGCTTGCACAATTCAATTCATATAATAATATTATCTGGCGGAATGATCCGGATCATATTGAGCTGAGTGAAAAAGAAGCTTATCGATCTTGCACAGCAACTTCATTAACGGGCTCTTTATTTATGCTCACTGACAAGCCGGAAAAATATGAAACATCATTGATCGAAGCGGCACGTCGTTCTATTCCTGTTTTATTTACGCAACCCGGACAAGTATATGATGTGGATCCATCAAGGTCATCAATGATTGCGCAAGCAGATGTAGAGCTAAGTGGATCTGGACCTAGAGTATTTGATGCATCTACAACTACCACTACTGGATTATTTTTATTAGAGATTAATAAATCATTTGAAAATTGGATGTTGTTAGGCAGATTGGATGAACGTGATCACTCAATTTCTTTTAAAGATTTGGGGCTGGACAGCAAAAAAAATTATCTGGTTTTTGAATTCTGGACAAAGAAATTCGAGGGAAGCTTTCAGCAACAATTCAATCCTGAAAAAATAGATACCAATTTTCATTGTCAGGTTTTTTGCATTCGTGAAAAACAAAATCATCCTCAATTACTAGCAACAAATCGTCATATCAGTTGCGGAGCATTAGAATTAAAAATTGTTCATGGAATAATAGCACTTTGGAAGGAACAAGCGATTTAACCAATGGAGATGACTATACGATTTATATACATGAGCCAGATAATTTCGATTTCAAAAAATTTTCTTGTAACAGCGGAGAAATAATTTCAAATAAAAAGGGAGGACAAATGCGTTCAATCACTATTCGTTCTTCTGCGCAAACATTAGTATGGAAAATAGCATATTAGGAATGCCTATTTCACCCTTGCCCATTCATCTTATTAGTGAATGGAGCTATCGGACATTTTATCCTTCTTACCCGAAACAGCGATATAATAAATCGGGATACCTATCAACGTTATAATCAGTCCGGGCCACGTGTAGTTTGGTTTGTAGATAATCAGCAGCACGCAAAACGCTGTTCCCATCAAAATATAAATAAAGGGCATTAGAGGATAACCGAAAGCCTTGTAAGGTCTTTCCACATCTGGTCTTTTTTTGCGCAGCACAAAAATGCCAGCAATCGTGAGCACATAAAACCCAACTGCAACAAAGGAAATCATATCAAGCAATTGTCCATAGCTTCCGCTTAAACATAATAAGCCAGCAACAACGCATTGAGCCCATAACGACCATTGCGGAACTGCATTCTTATTCAATTTTCCGGCAGGTTTAAAAAATAAACCATCAAGCGCCATGGTATAATAAACCCTTGCTCCTGCTAGCACAAGACCATTGATACAACCAAACGTAGAAACCATTATCAGCACTGCAATAATTGAACGACCTGCGCTTCCAAATATCACATTTGCTGCTGCTACTGCTAATCTTTCTTCCTGCGGAAACGCCACTTTATCAATCGGTAGAACGTGCAAATACATTAAATTGGTTACAACATAAATCGTTGATACAAGAAGCGTCCCAAAAAATAAACTCAACCCAACATTGCGTTTTGGATTTTTAATTTCACCTGCAATGAATGTAACGTTATTCCAAGCGTCACTGCTAAACACTGTGCCTGTCATCGAGGCGGCTACTGCCCCAAGCAAAGCAACACCACCAATACTTTGCCAACTGGTTGGCATTAATGAGCCACTTGAATCTTTGCTGCCCAAGTCCTGAGCAGCGGCAAAACCATGACTCCAGTTTGCACTCCAAAAACTTTCTTTCACAAGCAAAAACCCAAAAATTATTAACCCAAATAAAGCAAGCAATTTAGTAGATGTGAAAATGGTCTGTATCGTTTTGCCAGCTTTGATTCCACGTGTGTTGATATACGTTAGTAAAATAATAACTGCTATAGAAACAAGCTGTGCTGCAGAAATTTTAAAACCCGGATCGGATCCTATTGTAAGCAGAATATTTTTTTCGCTAAACGCCGGAATGAAATAAGCTGTGAATCTTGAGAAAGCA
>CAIYPC010000684.1 GCA_903927975.1 uncultured Bacteroidota bacterium
AAATGCCTACCGTAACAAGCATGATGAAAAAGCTATCTGAAAAAAAGCTGGTTCATTATGAAAGTTACAAGCCTTTGAACCTAACAGAAAAAGGCAAAAAAGAAGCAGGGTTGATTATCCGTAAGCATCGCCTCACCGAAATGTTCTTGGTAGATAAAATGAAGATAGGCTGGGAAGATGTACACGATATTGCCGAACAAATTGAACATATACAATCTCCTGTTTTTTTTGAGAAAATGGATGAATTACTTGGCTATCCAAAAGTTGATCCACACGGCTCTCCCATACCCGATAAAAATGGAAAAGTAGTTTGGAAAGAATACAACAAACTAAGCGATTGCAAGGTCGGCGAAACAGTGAAACTGGCTGCGGTAATAAATACTTCGTCCGATTTTTTAAAATTTTTAAATGCCCGTGAAATGCGTTTAGGGCTAAAAATTAAAATCAAGTCAATAGAGCCGTTTGATAAATCCATAATCGTAAGCTATAGCAAAAGGCAAGCGGAAGCATTAAGCAATGTAGTCTGCGAAAGGCTGTTGGTAGAAAAGGATTCGTAATGCGTTAATCGTTGTCGTATCTGTGTCTGCCCAAATTTGAGTGTCTCGTCCTAAAAAAAATTACAGTTTTTAGTTTCTCACGCGAGATCCGCCATGCGAACTCGCCTGAGAACCAAAAGTGAAAGGTCAATCTTACAAATCCAAGTTCAAAATCACTCCACCCGTAAACTCTCTACCGGATTGGCGGTTGCAGCGCGAATAGCTTGGTAACTGACCGTGAGCAACGCAATCGCCACCGCGGCGATGCCAGCCAGCACAAAGATCCACCACGGCATCGATGTTCGATAAGCGAAATCCTCTAGCCACCTTTGCATTGCCCAGCCCGCAACCGGGGCGGCAATAACGGTCGAAAGCCCTACAAGTAGGATGAATTCTCGGGACAGCAACGAAACCAATTGAGGTACGCCGGCACCAAGCACTTTGCGGATGCCGATTTCTCGCGTCCGTTGGTTGGCGGTGAACGCTGCAAGACCGAAAAGACCTATACAGGAAATAAAAATGGCCATGCCCATGGCGATGTTCATGATCTGCGATGTCTGCCTTTCCTGCGTATAAAGCTGCTCCAGCGATTCGTCGAAGAACCGTGACTGAAAAGCAGTTCCCGGATATGTCTTTTTAAAAATCGATTCCATGCTTGTCATCAGCGCCTTCACCTTGCCTGCGGAAAAGCCGGCACTGGAAAGTTTTACGCTCAACTGACTCGCCGAACCTGCCTCTGTTGAGAAGATAAAGGGCCTTATCTTCTGGTGCATATCATCAGAATGGAAGTCCTTCAGCACACCAACTATTGTGGCCGATTGACCGTCGAAGCCACCATTCACCTGTTGACCGATAGCATCGGTCGGCCGCTTGAAACCCAAGGCCTTCGCCATTGTTTCATTCAGGATATAAGCCCGGTACACGGGCTGTTCCGCGCTGGACGCTGAAGCGGGAATGTTCGCCCGCGCAGTGTCCGAGAGATAGAAATTTCGCCCCGCAACGAGTGTCAGCCCGTATAAGGATATATAGCCGGTGTCTATCTGGTCACCCCCACCTTGGATCCTCACGTCAGTCGAGCCATTATATTCAAGAGAAGTGCCAAGGAGATAATGATTTATCGATTCTGGATCGGCTGTGTTGAGGCTCACCTGCCCCACACCTGCGAGATTGCGTATTCCGCTGGCCAGAACATCTTTTCTATTGTTTGGCTGATCCCTGGGAATATCGATTGTAACGATGGCGTCTTTATTAAACCCCAGATCAGTATTGAGCATATAACGGATTTGCCGCCCCACCATCATGGTGCCGATAATAAAGAGCAAGCTCACAGTAAATTGGAAAACAATAAGTCCCTTGCGGAGATAACTTTTGGAGTTAAGCTGCTGAACGCCGTGCCCCTTAAGGCTGATTACAGGCAGGAAAGAAGAAAGCGCCCGCGCTGGGTACCAGCCTGCGAGCAGACAAGTGGTCAACACTATGATTCCGATAAAGAGCCAGGTGTTGAGATCGTTCATATTTAAGTGGACACCTTCGGGGATAAATCCATGAAGGGCAGCAATAACGGGATCTGCCAACAGGAGCGCAAGTGTCATGGCCGCAACCACGATGATGCAGGTTTCTATGAGGAATTGCCAGACAAGACCGCCACGGCTGCTGCCCAGCACTTTCCTTACTCCTACCTCCTTTGCCCGCAATATCGACTGCGCTGTGGACAGGTTGATGAAGTTGATAGCAGCAATAACCAGGATGAAGAGGGCAATGCCTGCCAGTGCAAAAAGCGTAGGCTTATGCGCCCGACGACCATAAGTATCACTATAAGTGGCATTGAAATGGACGTCCGCAAGCGGCTGCAGCGACAGTCTTGTCTTCGAACCCGGATCAGGATCGTTGTGCCGTTGATAGAAGGCAGGGAATTGCTTTTCCACCTGGGCGGCTGTCGTGCCTGGAGACAACTTCACGTACACATTGATGTTGCTCCCCATCATGTTCCAGCCCTGTATGTTGGATTTGAGAAAACTGTTTTCAAGCGTACTATAAGAGATGAGGTCTTTGAAACCAAAGTCTGTATTCTGATTCCAGTCCTTAACGATTCCCGTAACGGAAACTGTCAGCGAATCCTCGTACACAACGGAACGACCCATCCACTCTTCAGGCGCTCCTCCCTTGAAATAGCGCTTCGCCTCCGATTCCGTGAGCACCACAGAAAAAGGTTTCTGCAGGGCCGTAGCGGGATTGCCCGCCAGCCACTGATAATGGAAGATTTGCAGGTAGTCCGAATCGGCAAAAGTTATGTGATATGTTTGGTCGCCGCTGACCCCAGGTATGATCCTGGCAGGTTGCCCCGCCACTGGGATCAACACACGGCTGTCGTCTGTGAAAAGAGTTGTAACAGCGCTGAAACCGGTAGTCTCGTGGCGTAGCGCCGCACCAAGGGGCGCCGCCATTCCCGCGTCATCATGTTGCGTGGCATCGGTCGTGGAAATGACAACCCGGTAAATCCGATCGGCATCAGCATGGAATTTGTCGAAGCTGAATTCGAAAACCACATACAGGTAGATCACCACGCAAGAAAGGATCCCGAAAGTGAGGCCAAGGATGTTGATGCTCGTAGTAAGTTTATGCCAGCCGAGGCGGCGAAGGGCAAAAAGCAGTTGTTTTTTTATCATGATACAGTAAGATTATACCGATGCGCCACAAAAAAGGGGCCACTTTTAAAATAGGCTGACAATCTGTTTATTAATATGGCACAAGCAGCTGAACTGTTCTTTTTCGATACACATTGTGTGCGAATCCGCATGCGCCGATTACAGTGATTAATTGAATATAAAATCAAATGTTTAAGCAGGCAATATACGTTCCCAGGCGAGTCTCCGCCGTACGGACCAGCCCTATCAAGAATCTTCGCAGGACTCGCCGCCATTTCACGCAGTTTTTAGGTTCTCAGGCGAGTCTCCGCCATGCGAACCAGCTTTATCAAGAAGCTCCGCGGGACTCGCCGCCATTTCACGCAGCTTTTGTTTTATCTACGTTCTCACGTTCTCAGGCAAATCTCCGCAATGCGAACCAGCCTTATCAAGAAGCTTCGCGGGACTCCCCACCATTCCACACAGCTCTTGTTTTATCTACGTTCTCAGGCGAATCTCCGCCATGCGAACCAGTCTTATCAAGAAGCTTCGCGAGACTCGCCGCCATTCCACGCAGCTTATCTTTAATGCGTGCCAACAAAAACAAAAATACCTTATCAGCACGGGATTTTCTTCATCACGTTCACTTGCTTCCAATGGCATCACCTGTTCGAGATATCCAACAGTTATGACCTCGTGTACAAATGGTTCGATCATTTAAAAAGTAAAAGCAATTGCATTAATGGTTATGTCATCATGCCAAACCATGTACACCTGATCGCGGGGTTTCGCAACAATGCCAAGGACCTGAATAAAGTGATAGGCAATGGCAAACTCTTCATCGCTTATGAAATGATGGACAGGCTTCGATCATGTGGCAACAAAGAATTGCTTCAGCAACTTGCAGAAGCAGTAAATGAAACAGATAAAAAAAGAGGGAAGTTGAACGAAGTCTGGGAAGACTCCTTTAACTGGGAAGAATGTAGGAGCAAAGAGATGATCGAACAAAAAATAAATTACATACATAACAATCCCTGCAAGGGCAAATGGAAACTTGCAAAGTCTCCTGAAGATTATATCCACAGCTCTGCCAAATGTTATATTACGGGCAATCAAGGGATTTATCCTGTCACCAATTTCATGGAAATGGATGACATCGATTTATCAAGGGCAGTCGTTGAAAAAATATAGACCTCATGAGATGGCGGCGAGGATCGCTCAGAAAACATAAGCTCTACAAGATGGCGGCGAACATAAGAAACATCGGCTCCCTGAAATGGCGGCGAGTCCCGCCGCAGCTCCGTGACGTTGCAAGTTCGCATTGCGGAGACTCACCTGAGAACTAAGGCCAGGATATATAAACGCGGTGGCAAAAACCTGCGTGATGTCTTGTACATGTGCTCGATAATGCAATCAAAACCAATAATGCCTGTAAAGCACTTTATCAACGATTAAAAGCAAATGGAAAAACCGGAAAACAAGCTTTGATCGCTGTATGTAATAAACTGCTGAAACAGGTATTTGCAGTTGTAAAAAACAATACTTTATATCAACCCAATTATTGTTCAGCTAAACTTTAAAAAAATCAATTTTTTATTTGGTTTTTTACACAGTTCATTTTGTGCGTTCGTACATTAATTCGTAAACCTATATTTTATCCAACCTGTAATTAAATCTTCGTATCCACGAGATAAGTACCACCAAAAGAATTTGTCTTTTTTGTCAGGAAAGATGCAAAGATTGTGTTGAGCATTCGGTAAAATTATTTCAGTAATATTTTTCTGTCCGTTGGTCTGGGAATTATCAATATTGTGCAAGTAACTTTTAATGTCTTCAATTTGGTCATTCTCTCCATAAACAAGCAAAACTGGAACTGTTACATTTTTCCAATAGTCTAAGGAATTATAATTTCCAGTTGCTAAATAATATTTCCATATCCAATGTTCTTTCGGTGGTGCTTCAACCCACTCGAACCATTTCTTGTCCTTTGATAAATTATTTAAGGAATCTAATTTGTCAAATCCAATTCCTTTACGAGCCATGTCAAGCCACTGCTTATAATAAATCATAGCTTCCTGAATTTGAGCTTTTGTAAAGTCGTTTGACTTTAAATTATTTTCAACCCTGTATAAGTCTTGCTTGTAAACTGTATCGCCAACTGAAGCAGCGGCAATGACAAACGAAACACTTTTTGATTTTGTAGCTACTAATGGGGCTAATGTGCCGCCTTGGCTATGCCCATAAATGCCAATTTGATTTTTATTAACCTTATTGAATGTTTTTAGAAAATCAACTGCACTTACATAATCATTTGTCAAGTTATCAAAATTAGCCGTAGTCCAATTGCCTGTCGATTTTCCTACGCCTTGTTTATCTTGTATTAAAGTTACTATTCCTTTAGATGCTAAATATTCTGCCAAATATTGATTAGCAAACATTCCTTCCCCGCCAGAGCCATGCATAAAAACAACAGATGGAAACTTGTTGTTTTCTTTTGGGAAATAAATACGGCAAGAAATGTTGTTTTTGCCACTTATAAATGATGTATCTGTGTACAGATATGAGGTTTGAGGTTTTGCTGAGCGAGACAAAGTGATAGTTCCTTTTGAAAATCCTTCTTGTATAAACTCACCATTTATTTTGTCTTTTGAAACCTTGCATTTAAAATACGTTACCGGCTCTGACATCAATTGAAACTGTAGTGAGTCATTTACAACAACAATACTATCTAATGGAATGCCGCTGGCTCTTTGAGATGCTGAATTGAAAAACCCCACTGTTTTGCCACCTTGTATCTTAAATTCATCTGCTATTTTCAGTATTGAGCCTTCTCTGTCCATGATACCAGTCCAATAGCCAAGACTTTGGTTTTGGCAAAATACTTGTCCTGAAACAAGGGATAAAAATATTATAAGTGTTATCTTTTGCATAAAGGTCTG
>CAIYPC010000685.1 GCA_903927975.1 uncultured Bacteroidota bacterium
ATTTCTGAATGCTGTTTCGGACTACAATAATTATTGGCCAAGAAACAAAACCGCTCTGTTTGATGATGACTCATCGGGCGAAGCTGTATATGTTTCTGTTGAGCCTTTCCCAAAATATTATTATCCCAAAGATTCTGCTTCATTTTGGAAAGACGAAGTAAATGAAAAGCGCATTCGTCAAAGCCTGATTATACAAAGCAAAAAATCATTTCGCCTCAATGATTCTGTTGGTGGGTTTAAATATATTTTTTCAGACACTGGCTCAACGAGATTAATCTATAGCTGGATGTTTGTAAAAGATAACAGATTTTATCGTGTGACCAGCTTGAACGATTCGCTTGATAAAAGTGATTTTGTAAATCGGTTTTATGAAAGCGTTAGACCGCTTGATAAAAAAACAGGTGAATCGGTTTTTGCTGACAAGCTTGGTATTTTCTTTAATGATTTGTTTAGCAAAGATTCTGCGATAAACAAAAAAGCAAAAGCAGCCATTGCGAATGTTTATTTTGGCAAGAAAGGGACAACGCGTTTGTTGGATGCAATTCAGTCTTTGCCATATAATGACAAAGATTATTTCGATACCAAAACCAAACTTATTAATGAGCTTGGGTTTATTACTGATTCAACCGTTTTGAAACAGGTTGTTGAAGGATTGAAAACCATTTATGAAAAATCAGGTGACACAAGCGCATTTCAAAATGCGGTGTTGAAAGCTCTGGCAAAAAATAAAACAAGAGAATCCTACAGCCTTCTCAAAACTTTGCTGTTGCAGGATCCGCCTGTGTTTGACAATTCCTCTGATTATAATTATTTGTTTCAGGATATGGGTGATTCTTTATCGCTTGCGCGTTCATTGTTTCCGGATTTATTGCAATTGTCTTCTGTGGACGATTATAAAGACAATGTTCATTCTATTTTGACCAACTTGGTCGATAGCAATTATTTGAAAGCTGATGACTACGCTGATTATTTCAGCAAAATTTATTTTGATGCAAAAATCCAGTTGAAAAAGCAAATGGCCCGTGATGAACAGGAACTGCAAAAAAAGGATGACGACAATGATGTAAATAATTCTTACAGTGCAAAAGTTAGCAATGATAATGATGATAATAGCTTGGATGATTATGCCGTTTTGTTAATGCCTTTTTATGGTAAGAATCCTGTAGTCCCGAAATTTTTTGACAAACTATTAGCTAGCAAAGATGCTTCGCTTCGTTTGAGCACTTCGGTTTTATTGCTCAGACATGATAAACCAGTAGCCGACAGCATTATTCAAACACTGGCAAAAGATGACAAGTATAGATTTGATTTATATAAAAAACTCGAATCGGTTAATAAGAAAAATAAATTCCCGAAACAATATTCCAATCAATTGGATATTGCGAGAAGCAGCATGATTGGTTCGCGTTCTTCGAAGCAACTTTTTTCTGTTGAGTATGTTGATAAAAAATTAATTCAGTATAAATTGAAATAAGGCTGGGTCTATTTTTTCAAATATAAAAACAGTAAAGATGCTGATGATTGGCAAATGGGCATTAGTGGGCTTCAGCCAGAAAATCTGAAAGAGATAAACAGTGATAATACTTTAGTGCTAGCACTAAATAAGAAATTAAAAAAGGATCAGCCAATTCTCTCCCAATTCAATGAACAATTAAAACATTTGCTGTTTTCAAAATATAAAAGCGGCGTATCTTTTTATTTAGATAATAATTATTACATGAATCGCAACAATGATGACGATTAATCTGAAAATGAAAAATTTAAAAGCGGAGGTGCCTCACCGTTAGCCCGCCGTTAATAAGTTGTTTCAATGAATCGATTCCAATTTTTATTTGGTTCTCTACATAATCACCCGTTACTTTTAAATCGCTTTCTTCGGTTTTAACTCCTTCGGGGATCATTGGTTGATCACTTACAAGCAGCAATGCACCGGTAGGGATTTTATTATAAAACCCAACTGAAAAAATGGTTGCTGTTTCCATATCAATTGCATAAGCCCTTATTTTTTTCAGATATTCTTTAAACGCTTCATCATGCTCCCAAACGCGGCGATTGGTGGTATAAACAGTGCCTGTCCAATAATCAACAGCGTAATCGCGAATGGTGGTTGAGATCGCTTTCTGCAATGCAAATGCTGGCAATGCTGGCACTTCCGGTGGAAAATAATCATTCGATGTTCCTTCGCCCCTAATGGCTGCGATTGGTAATATGAGGTCGCCTATCTTATTTCTTTTTTTCAGACCTCCGCATTTCCCCAAAAACAAAACAGCTTTGGGATTAATTGCTGTGAGTAAATCCATAACAGTGGCGGCAGTTGGGCTACCCATGCCAAAATTAATAATACTAATATCTCCAGATGTGGCGCAATGCATCGGCTTATTTTCGCCAACCACTTTTACTTTGTGCCATTTTGCAAACAGTTGCACGTAATTGTCGAAGTTGGTAAGCAAAATATATTCTGTAAAATCTTCCAATGGTCGCTTCGTGTATCGTGGAAGCCAGTTCTCTACAATTTCTTTTTTTGTTTTCATTCG
>CAIYPC010000686.1 GCA_903927975.1 uncultured Bacteroidota bacterium
TGCAATGGAAGAAACAAATGATTTTTCAAGATGATTTAAACATTTAGCCCGCAGCAACTTCTCCAAAGTTTTGAACTTTGAAAAAGCTTTTTAAACATTCTCACTATCGTATCTATCAACTTTCTGGATGCCTTTTAATTGCTTTAGGCGATGAACCAATTCCTCCAATTCATCTTTATCGTGAACGTAGATTTTTATGTTGCCTTCAAACAATCCTTCTTTTGCTTCAATTGTGATGGCATTAATATTCAATCTTAATTCTCCTGAAATCAGATTGGTAATTTTATTCACTACCCCCACATCGTCCATTCCTACAATACGGATACCCGTGAGAAAAGAAATTTCTTTATTCTTAGCCCATTTTGTTTTCACCACGCGATGCCCATAACTCGCCATCAGTTTTGCTGCGTTGGGGCAATTTGTTCTGTGAATAGTTAATCCTTTTCCGGTTGTCACAAATCCAAACACATCATCCCCCGGAATTGGCTTGCAGCAATTTGCCAGTGTGTAAACTATTCTATCGCTACTTTCCCCAAAAATAATCAGCTCTGCATCTTTTTTTGGTATGGTGGAAGATTCAGGTTTCGTTTCAACAATGGGCTTAATGGGTTTTGGCGCTTCTAGCCTGTCGCCGAGCAAATGGAATTCTTTCAGTTCTTTCAGATCGATATTTTTTACCGCAACCTGATAGAACAATTCAAAAGAAGAATTTAATTTATAATAAACAGTGAGCACATCTATATTATGCTGATTATAAACAGCGCCAAAATTTTCCAACTTTCGTTGAACCATATACTTTCCTTCATCTGCCACTTTTCTCTTTTCTTCTTTCAGCGCATCTTTAATTTTTGCTTTTGCCTTTGCGCTCACCACCATGCTCAGCCAGCCATCATTTGGCTTCTGTTTACTTGATGTGATAACTTCCACCTGATCACCGCTGCGTAGTTTATGCCCAATGGGAACCAGCTTATGGTTCACTTTTGCGCCAATACAATGACCACCGATGGCGCTATGAATAGAGAAAGCAAAATCAAGCGCAGTAGAACCAACGGGCAACATCTTCACATCGCCTTTTGGCGTATAAACAAAAATTTCTTCCGCAAGAAAACTTGTTTTAAAATCTTGCAGAAAATTTACCGAATCATTATCCTCTGTGTTCAGTGCTTCGCGAATCTGCTGGAACCATTTGTCAAAGCGGCTTTCATCATTCGTTCCTTCTTTATATTTCCAATGCGCTGCTAAACCTTTTTCAGCGATCTCATTCATTCTTTTTGAGCGGATCTGCACTTCAACCCATTTTCCTTGCGGTCCCATCACGGTTGTGTGCAATGCTTCATAACCATTCGACTTGGGGTTGCTGAGCCAATCGCGCATTCTTTCCGGTGAAGGTGTATATTCATCCGTTATCATTGAATATACCTTCCAGCAATCTTCTTTTTCTTTTTCAGGTGCAGAATTGAGTATAACGCGGATTGCAAACAGATCGTAAACTTCATCAAAACTCACGCCCTTTTTCTGCATTTTGTTCCAGATGGAATGGATGCTTTTTGGTCTGCCATAAATTTCAAAATCAAACCCAGTTTTTTCTAGTTTCTCTTTTAATGGCTTGATGAACTCGTTAATATATCTTGATCGTTCTCGTTTTGTTTCAGAAAGCTTTTGTGCGATTTCCTTATACCCTTCCGGCTCCAGATATTTCATCGCCAGATCTTCCAACTCTGTTTTTATATTATACAATCCCATTCTATGCGCGAGCGGGGCATATACATATACTGTTTCTGAAGAAATTTTCAATTGCTTTTCGCGCTTCATGCTGTCGAGCGTGCGCATGTTGTGAAGACGGTCTGCAAGCTTAATAAGGATTACGCGTGGGTCA
Source organism: uncultured Bacteroidota bacterium (assembly GCA_903927975.1). Lineage (GTDB taxonomy): Bacteria > Bacteroidota > Bacteroidia > Chitinophagales > Chitinophagaceae > Puia. The sequence goes on from CAIYPC010000686.1 coordinate 1,877, forward strand.
TCCGTAAGCGTGAGCAAAATCTTTTTAAAATTCTCAGCCTGCTGTGATGAAGCATTCACATCAATCACATTCGAAATCTTTGTAAGCCCATCAACAATCCTCGCTATCTCTGCGCCAAACTCACGCTCCACATCTTCCAATGTGATATCTGTATCCTCCACCGTATCGTGCAACAAAGCACAAATGGTGGATCGAACGCCAAGCCCAATCTCTTCAATACAAATTCTTGCAACCGCCAACGGGTGAAGAATATAGGGTTCTCCGCTTTTGCGGCGCATAGTTTTATGCGCATCGGCAGCCATTTCAAACGCTGTCCGCAAAAGCTCCTTATCACCAGGCTTTAGTTTTGGCTTTAGGGAACGCAGCAAAGAGCGGTACTCGCGCAGGATAAGTTTTTTTTCCTGCTCTTCCGTCAGGTTATATTGTGGTATCGCTTCAACAATTTCCATCAACTACGAATTTACGAAAAGAATAGGTTTTTCGTACTAAATAATCTTACCTTTGCACCCCTTTTGCGGGTGTGGCGAAATTGGCAGACGCATCAGACTTAGGATCTGACGCCGCAAGGTATGTAGGTTCGACTCCTATCACCCGCACTTTTTTGGTTGAAAAGTTGAAGGGTTGAA
>CAIYPC010000687.1 GCA_903927975.1 uncultured Bacteroidota bacterium
ATCAGTAATAATAACATTTTTTCTTCCTTTCAAATTTGGAGAATGAATAATAGTCATATTGATTGCTGAGATTGGCGTGTTGCCTTTTAAAATATCCAAATCGTTTGAAGTATCTATGGCTTTTTTGATTATTGAAATAATTCCTATACATCCAATTACTAATCCAAAATATAAAACTGGCTTTAAGTTTTTGTCCGAGAACATACGTTCCAATATCATATTAAAATAGTATAGTTGGTAATCTTTCTACTCTTACAATATCCTAATGCTAAATTTTCTTAGCGATGTTGGGATATAATAGTTCAACAGAATTCCTTCAGTACAAGAGTCCGACGCAACGATGCTTAATAGCAGCACTTAGCTTGGTTCACAAAAAAGATTTTTCTATAAAGAAATTCCTCTCTTCCACGGAATGAAATCATCATGCTGTTGTGCATCGGCTTTTGCTTTCACTTCGCCGCTTGCAACTTTGATAATGTATTCCAAAATTCGTTCGCCTGCTTGTGGAATTGTTTCTTTGCCCGCAATGATATCGCCAGTATCAATATCAATAATGTCCTTCATCTTTTCATACAAAGGAGTATTCGTAGAAAGTTTTATAACAGCCGTGATCGGGTTTCCTGTCGGCGTGCCAAGACCTGTGGTGAACAAAACGATATTAGCGCCAGAGCCAACTTCTGCAGTGGTTGATTCAACATCGCTGCCGGGCGTGCATAATAAATTCAATCCGGGCTTCGTAACTTTCTCTGGATAATCGAGCACATCAGTGACTGGCGAAGATCCGCCTTTTTTTGCAGCACCTGCACTCTTAATCGCATCCGTTATCAACCCATCTTTAATATTTCCGGGAGAAGGATTTGCATAAAAACCAGAGCCGAGCGACTCTGCACGTTTATTATATGTGTTCATCAAATCCATGAAACGATTTGCAGTTGTTTCATCAGCGCAACGATCACTCAGCTCTTGTTCAACACCGCACAATTCAGGAAACTCTGAAAGGATAACAGAGCCACCGAGAGAAACCAAAATATCTGAAGTATATCCAATAGCAGGATTTGCAGAAATGCCAGAGAAACCATCGGAGCCGCCACATTCAAGACCGATACAAAGTTTATTCAACGGCGCCGGCATGCGCACATTTTCATTCGTGATCATCAATCCTGCAAAAGTTTTTTTGATTGCTTCTTCCAACATTTTTTGTTCGTTGCCAATTTTTTGTTGCTCCAAAACATAAAATGGTTTGGAGAAATTTTTATCGCGCTTTTTTATTTCATCCATTAATATGCCCACTTGCGCATTCTGGCAACCAAGACTTAAAATCGTTGCCCCTGCTGTGTTTGAATGCGTGATGTAACCTGCGAGCAATCCGCAAAGCGCTTGTGCATCTGCACGTGTGCCGCCGCAACCCAATGTGTGATTTAAAAATTTGATGCCATCAATATTCTGAAAAATCTGATGAGGCTTTTCTTCCACTTCGTCCAAAACAAATTCGGCAGATAAAATATCTTCCTGATTTGATGATGCGCTCATGCTCACCAATTTCTGCACGAAAGATTGATAAGGCGATTGCTTTGGTTTATATCCAAGCGCTTTCATAAAAGCCTCTTCGAGCGTGCTCACATTTTTATTCTCGCAAAAAACCAATGGTATCACGAGCCAATGATTCGCAGTGCCAACAGAACCATCTTGTCTGTGAAAACCCATAAAAGTTCTGTCGTTCCATTTTGCAACATCAGGTTTATGCCATGATGTTTTTCTTTCGCCGAGTTTATAACTATTGGATGCATGTTTGATATTGCTCGTGCTGATCAAGCCACCTTCAGGAATAAATTTCACGGCTTTACCAACAAGCACTCCATACATAATAATTTCGCCGCCTTCGGGAATATCCTGCGTTGCGAACTTATGTTTTGCAGTAACATTTTCTTTAATTGAAATTTCTTTTTCGCCACTCTTCACCACTTCATCTTTATAAAGATTTGTGAGCGCTACTTCAATGTTATCGGAAGGATGGATAAGTAAGGTCTTATTAGACATATTTTTATTTTAATTGTAAATGCGAATTTATCATTTATCTATGAACTGGTGATGATGAAATTCTCGTTTGTGGCAAGTTCATGGTTCATGGTTGATAGTTCATAGGGAGAACAGTTGAAAGTTCATAGTTAATAGCAGAGATCACAAATAGCAAGAATTACTATGAACCATGAACTATGAGCTCTCTAACTCACTTCACCAAAATCTGCAAAATCGCTGATTGCAATCCTGCTGATGTTGCAATAAACTGAATGCTCCCAGATTTTTCTTTTGATTGAACAACCGCCAGACATAATCCGTTGAAAGCTTTACGTTCACTGGCTTTGAAGATCTCCATGCTAGTCTCGCTGCCATTATCAACACCAGCAATTGTTCCTTCGCCGTTCACTTTAAACTGAACATTGTTGCTTGCATCCGGCACCATGCTTCCTTCTGCATCCACAATTTTCACAGTAACAAAACATAAATCTTTACCATCGCTTTTGATCGCGCTTCTATCTGCTGTTAAAATAATTCGTGCAGGCTTACCCGCTGTTTTTATTTCTTGCGTCAAAACAATTTTGCCATCTTTTTTTGAAACAGCTTTTAATGTGCCTGGCTCAAAAGGAACACGCCATTTCACATGCAGATCATCCCCTTCTTTTTTTCTGATGCCCAATGATTGTCCATTCAAAAATAATTCCACTTCATCAGCATGATTATAATAAGCCCATATATCAACCGTGTCGCCTTTCTTCCAATTCCAATGTGGAAAAATATGCAACACTGTTTTATCGGTCCATTCACTTTGATACATATAATAAACATCTTTGGGAAAGCCAGCCAGATCTATAATCCCGAAGTATGAACTTCTTGCGGGCCAAGGGTACGGAGTTGGCTCGCCGATATAATCAAAACCAGTCCATATAAATTGACCAGAGAGAAAATCATATTTCTTAAAATTCTTCCATGTTTCTTCATGGGTTGATCCCCATAACGCAGAAACATTATCATAAGCAGATACCGTTAAATCGGTATTGCCTTTGGTGAATGGTTTGTCCCAATCATAGGTATCGGGCCAGCGGCGGATACTATCTGATGGAATATAAATATCATAATGCCCTCTCGTTTCCAATGCAGAAACCGTTTCCGTGCCAAGAAATTTTTTGCCAGGAAAGCGCTCATGAAATTTTGCGATATCGTTATTAGCATAATTGTAACCGACCAAATCCAATGCGCCGGATCTGTAAATCGGATTGTTCGGACTTGGGTTATTTAATGCAGATGTGATTGGTCTTGTCGTATCAAGTGAATGAATAATTTCTCCTAGCTCTTTTGCAATAACAAACCCAGGATTTTTATCTGTTGAATCTTTTGTATCCCATCCTTCATTGATCTCGTTGCCGATGCTCCACATAATAACCGAAGGATGATTTCGATCGCGAAGCACCATGTCCTGCAAATCTTTTTTATGCCATTCGTCCCAAAATAAATGATAATCGTATTTGCTTTTCTCCATCTTCCACATATCAAATGCTTCATCCAAAACAATGAAACCCATTTTATCGCAAAGCTCTAAAAGCTCCGGTGCTGGCGGGTTGTGTGATGTGCGAATGGCATTGCAACCCATCCCTTTTAAAATTTCTAATTGTCTTTGCAACGCACGATAATTAATTGCAGTTCCAAGACAACCTAAATCATGATGATCACAAACGCCATTAATTTTTATATGCTTTCCATTGAGTGAAAATCCATTGTCAACATCAAAATTAAAATACCGGATGCCGAATGTGGTTGTGTATTCGTCAACTATTTTTCCATTGTTTGATAGCTGTGTCACGGCTTTATATAAAACAGGTTTATCAACCGACCATAAAACAGGATTAGCAATTTCGATGTCTTGCTTAACAACTGCTTGTGTATCTTTTAATGACATGCCTGCATTTTCTTTTCTTGCAATTTCTTTTCCATTCGCATCATAAATGATTGTTGTGATAGAAAGCGATGAAAGAAATCCTTCTGCATTATTAATGTGCGTTTCAAAATGCGCGGTCGCAGTTTTTTCTGAAACAATAGGCGTTGTTACGAAAGTTCCCCAATGATCAACAAATAATTTCCCTGTTGTAACGAGCCACACATTTCTATAAATGCCCGAACCACTAAACCAGCGTGAGTTTGGTTGCGGTGCATTATTAACCTTTACTGCAATCACATTTTTTTCAGTTCCATATTTTAAAAAAGAACCCAGCTCATAACGAAAAGAGCTGTAACCATAAGGACGCTTGCCGAGATAATATCCATTAATCCACACTTCGCTGTTCATATACACTCCATCAAAATCAATAAATATTTTTTTGTCTTTGGAAGAAATAGGAACAGTGAATGTTTTTCTATACCAACCGATGCCGCCAGTTAATGCGCCGCCACTTGTTGTTGCAGGGCTGTGTTCATCAAATTTTCCTTCGATGCTCCAATCATGCGGAACACTTAAGCTTCTCCATTTTGCATCGTTGTAACTTATATTCTGTGCCTCTCCCGCATTACCTAAATAAAATTTCCAGTCCTTATCAAAATCTTCAATTTTTCTTGATTGAGCGCTTACGTTTTTGATAGCTGCGATAAGAATGAAGGAAGCGAAGATTGTATTAATTATTTTCATTGAACAATGAATTTAACCGTTAAAATGACAGGTAATATTTGATGAAGATAAAAAAAACTGGGTATTAAAAGTGGAAAGGCACAAGGCAACGGGTATAAAGCGAAGAAGATACAGCTTTGGCAAGATCCCAAGTTGCTATAAACGTTTTCGTCTTTTATTATAACCTTTAAAATATTTCTCTGCCACTCCTTCGGAGTTATGCTGGAGTTGGTTATTTCACTTCTATAATAATTTCACATCTTCGATGTTTTAGTCTGCTAAGGCCAGCGATATAGTATCGCTATTAGGTGAATCAGATAAACAAGGTTAAAATCATGCCTGCCCGACAAACTCGGGAGTTCAGACAATTTCCCTCTTAAAATCTTCTATCTCTTTCATAAACTTTATCGCCTTAATAACGGAAGTCCATTCCTTGCTGCTGAATAATATTTTGAACCATTTCTTATCAGCGTTTTTGTAATTGATATTTCTATAAAGCCATATAGACGCAAAAACAAAAAGCAAAGTAACCGGAAGAGAAATCAAAAAGAATGCAGTCCAGTTTGAAGCAATCATCTGTGGTGTCCAAAAAAAAGTGGTATAAAAAGGTGATTGCGCAAAAAGAATTCTTGCAATCTGCAAAGTGGATGCCTGAAGCTCAGATGTTTTCTGTTGAACTTCTATTAGGTTCTCGCTATTGTCAATTTCATTGATGAGAACGACTTGTTTTATATAAACCATAATTCCAACAACATTGAAAACAATGACCGCAGAAAGGGATATCACAAAAAATATTTTCCAAAGCGCCAATGAATTCAGCACTAAAAACATCAGAAATGCTAACCACAATATTCCACCGAAAATCATCCATTTTTTCAGTGTGCCCAATGAATTTAATTTTGATTTTGCTTTCTCCGTTTGCAGATATTCAAATGTTTTAAAATTGATTACCCATGATTGCATGTTGATGAGTTTTGCTTCTTCAATCTTTCTGTCGTATTCTTTCCAAATGTTTTTCAATTCGATGTCTTCCATATCTCAATGATTTGATGTTAAAAATTTTTGTTTCAGTTTCTCTTTTGTGCGACTGATCTTAGTAGCCACGTTGGTTTCAGTGATCCCTAAAATATCCGCAATCTCTGCGTAGCTTTTTTCCTCCAGATAAAGGATCATCAAAGCCCTTTCGAGTTCTAGTAGTTCATTAATAAATTGCTGAAGAAGGTTTATATTTTTTTCCGTATCGCCCGAGCCATCGTCTTTATCTTCAATGTCAATAAAATGTTCGGGAAATGAAATCACTGGTTTTGATTTCTTTTCCTTGCGATAAAAAGAAATGGCAGTGTTCAGCGCAATGCGGTACATCCACGTGGAAAATTTATGATCCGCATTAAAACTGTTCCCCGATTTCCAAAGTTGATAGATAATTTCCTGCGCAAGATCTTCCCTATCGGTTTTATTATGGCAATACGAATTACATATCTTGAAAATAATTCGCTTATTCTCTTGAATCAGTTGTAAAAACTCTTCATTTCCGGTCTGGGCATTCATTGCTGTGTAATCTTCGTTGCATTATTATTCGCGAAGCTGGTTGGAAAATCACAGTTTAAGATAAATAAATTTTGAGAAAGAGAGATTTGGACACAGAGAGCCACAGAGTAGCAGCACTGAGAACCGCAGAGAAGTAAATAAATCTTATCAATCAAACCTAGCATTTTCAATACTCTTCAGGATACTAACGCCAAACTCCTGATTTACAAATGCTGCAGTAATCGCAATTTGAAAACCTTTATGCAAACTATGATAAGAATAGAAGCAGGAGATCTTTCTTTCAGGTATTCGCCATGAAATTTCATCCTTATCAAAAGCAACTCCACCAATCGTTATCTTGCTTGATTTTTTTTCTATATAAACACGAGCATAAGTATTATTCTCCTTGTCAATACTTTTCCAATATGATTCAATATACTCATTATAATCCTGCAGCGCATCATATTCCGCCTTCCCATTCAAACGAAACATAGTGCCAGACATGAAACTATTTTCTGCATTCTTGGCATAAAATAAAGGAATGCAATCGGCATGATTTTCTGCGATAATCATGAATGAATTTTCTGCAGCATCAGGTTTCTTTTTAGCTCTTTTTTTAATCTGTTCATCGCTTAATACCCTCAGCCCTTTAGGTATTGTTATTGTCAGACCGATTTCATTAAATGTGAGCTTCTTCTCTTTTTGTGGAATTAATATGCCTCTGATCATTTCATATACAATCTCAAAATGCTTTGTCATATTACCCATAATACTCGTCATATAATTATTTTGAAGCTGATTTTCTATTTCTCATTCTTCACAACCTTCCCTCCTATCATCACAAATTTCACACGCTGCAATTCTGAAATATCTTTTAATGGATCGCCTTTCACTGCAATCATATCAGCAAGTTTGCCCACTTCAACAGTTCCAATTTCTTTATCTTTTTTTAATAATTCAGCATTCACTTTTGTCCCTGCTTGTATTGCCTGCATCGGCGTCATGCCAACTTTCACAAGCTCAGAAAATTCACGGGCAGAAAAATCTGCTGGCCAGCCGACATAGTCTGTGCCCACTCCTATCTTCACTCCTTTCTTAATGGCAATGCTCAAGTTCTTATAAAAACTTTCCCTCGTTTTTTTAGCAAGATCAATTGCCTTCACCAATGCTTTGCTATCAGGTATTGTTTCTTTAAAATACAAATCAATCGTGAGTGTTGGTATCAAATAAGTTCCATGCTGAATCATCAGATCAATCGCTTCTTCATCCATATAAGTTCCATGTTCTATTGAACGAACGCCCGCTTTCACAGCTTGTTTAATTCCATCCGTTGCATGTGCATGCGCCATCACAGGCACATCTCTTCGCGCAGCTTCTTCAACAACCGTTTTTAATTCCTCCGGACTAAAATGAACGTTCTGTGGATTATCACCAATAGTCATGAATGCACCGGTCTCTAAAATTTTTATCCAATCGCTCCCATATTTTATTTCCGTGCGAACAGCTTTGCGAATTTCATCTGGGCCATCAACGATCAATCCATCAGGAATTATTTTCTGTTCGTAAGAAAAGAAATTGATATCTCCACCACCGCCAGTTACTGACAGATAATGCGCAGCGCCATAAATATGCGGGCCGATGAACATTCCTTTATTGATCGCATTGCGAATTTCGATGTCCGCATAGCCAACATCTGCATCTCCAGCAACTCTTAATGCTGTCCATCCGGCAGACAATAAATCCTGCACAGTTTTCAAACCAACCAATGCTTTGTTTGCTGATGAGCCGCGAAGATGCTCGCCCTGATAATCATCTGAATGCATATCAGGATGAACATGCGCATCAATCAAACCCGGCAGCAGCGTGTATTCGCCGAGATCGATAATCGTTGTGCCAGTTGGTATGTTTTCTTTTTTATCAATAGCAATGATTTTATTTCCGTCAATAATAACAGCAGGGTTTGAAATTATTTTCCCTGTTCCATCAATTAATGTTTTGCAAATGATGGCTGTTTTTTGAGAATGACAAAAAAAGAAAAATGAAATGAATGTTGCGGTGATTAAAAATCTTTTCATGAATGAGGATTGATTTAAAGATGTTTAGTTTTGATTAGTTCAAATCAAATGTAATTTTTTGGGTTGATAAGAAATAAAATATTTGATTGATAGGGAGAGAAGTCATCGGGATTGATAGCAATAAATTTTTGTTGAAATGAAAAAATCAGGCTTGGTATTGTTTTTGAAAATTAGAAAGAGAACAAACACAGTATCATGAAGCTTGTAATCTCTCTTCTCATTACGTTAGGAGTTGGCGCTATCGCCGGATATGCAACGGCAACCAACATCAATACATGGTATCCACATTTGCAAAAGCCATCTTTCAATCCACCGAATTGGATATTTGCGCCAGTATGGACATTGCTTTATATTTTGATGGGGATCTCGTTATATCTCGTCTGGAAACAGCCCGCATCGTCAGAGAGAAACCGGGCGCTATCATTCTTTTTCATTCAGCTTTTCTTAAATTTTTGCTGGAGTTTTATCTTCTTTAATTATCACCAGATTGCTTTGGCGATGGTTGATATTATTTTGTTGTGGGTGATGATACTCATCACCATATTGCTGTTCTCTACATTTAGCAAAATGGCATCGTGGGTTTTAGTCCCATATATATTATGGGTAAGTTTTGCTACAGTTTTAAATATTGCTATATACAAACTGAACGCCTGATTTTATGTTTACCAATTATTTTCCTGATCCTTATTTGTTCTTTCAAGCGGTTGTGGTGCGTTTGTTTTCCAGTTCTTATCATACCTCACAAAAAAAGCAAGCCATATTGTTCTTGCAACGCGCATCAAATAAGGTTGCATGCAAACTA
>CAIYPC010000688.1 GCA_903927975.1 uncultured Bacteroidota bacterium
AGTACCGCGAAGAGAGGTTTATACCTTGTTGCTTAATATTTGCAAACTCCTCAATCCAGAAATAATGTATTTCCATTAGAATACTGTATTTAGAACAATTTCGTTGGCTATCTTATATTAGTAATTTTATCACACAATTCAAAGAATATTAAAATCGTTGTGAGTAAATCCTTTAGCTCCCTTTCCTTCTTTCTTTTGTGTCCCCAAAGATATTGAAAATAATGTTATAGGGTAGTTGAAGATTTCTCTTCACCAAGTGTCCCCTCATCAGAAAAGCTATAATATCCTTCGTGCGATACAATGATATGGTCAATTACTTCTATCCTCAGTAATTTTCCTGCATTTACCATATCCTTAGTCATTGTTATATCTATTTTGCTTGGCTCCAATGAACCACTCGGGTGATTATGTGCAAGTATAATGGATGATGCCCCAAAATGAATTGCATTCCTGAATACCTCTCTTGGTTCTGCAACAGTGCCAAATAGTGTTCCCATTGATACCCAATCCAGGTATGTCATGCAGTATGCCCGATTCAAACCTATCACAAAGAAGTGTTCTTTGGCCTGATCAAATTGTTGCATGCCCCGTATCAATCCCCAAACGATCTTGTGAATTTGTTTGGAACTGTTGCACCTTATTTTCTTCCCCTTCTGTGGTTCTAGCACCATAATTCTTCCCTCTTAAATGCCTGTGGATATTGAGTTTCACGAAACTAAGTTAACAACATGATAGAAGCAAAAATTGAATTGAAAACTTTTTTTATTTTTTAAACTAAATATTTTTTTCTCTCAAAACTGTTGGCTTATTTCGCTCGGTTTGGTTCTAAAAACCATATCCATAGCGGAATACAGAATGGTAGAAATAAAAGATTTTACAACAACATTTAACAAACTGGCAATTCACAAGTCGGATGAGACCGTGTTTTCGGATTTCCTCAACATCTCTATTTGTGCCCTGTCGGCCGGACAATACGAGGACGAATACCTTTCAATAATCAAAAATTATAGAAAAGATGAAGTGGAGCTATTCTGCGAGATGTACGCTCGAATGGTATTTACAATGGACGATGATGGCGCAGGATTGGTAGATTGTCTGGGCGAGTTTTACCAAAACCGTTTAAGCAGGGGGAAGCATGGGCAGTTTTTTACCCCATCCCATGTGTGCGATGCAATGTCGTCGATGATGTTAAATAAGGATGACAGGGATAAAACAATCTTCGACCCTTGTTGCGGAAGCGGACGCATGCTACTTAGTGCTGCTAAAGTGGCAAGACACAATCACTTCTTCGGCGCCGATATAGATCAGATATGCTGTAAGATGGCTACCATCAATTTATGTCTGAACGGATTGCGCGGCGAGATTGCGTGGATGGATTCGTTGGGTGGGCAGCATTGGGGTGGTTATTCCATAAGATATGCTTTTGGAATAGTCCCTGTCATAACCAAAATTCCGGCAAACGAAGGGATAATCTACAATATGTTCCCAATTCATAGGAAGGAAACGGAACCTCAGTTCAAACAAAATAAAGCCATAACAATAACCCAAGCCAAATTCAATTTCGACGAATGAAAACACAAGATTTAAAAAAGTTCGACGGACGTAGCGATGAACTCGATCCGAGATACATCTTCAATTCTACAGCAACCCAATTACTGACAGAGGCACTCAACGGCGAGTTTGACCTCAACTATTTGGTGAGACGAGAACTTGCCAACCGTGGTTTAGATGAGGAAGGAAACTGGATTGGGTTCGATAAAGCAAAAAAGCATCACAAAGTGTAATATCCAAAAATCTATGAACGATAAACATTATTCGTTGACTGAAACATTTACAGTTACTTCTATTAGCAGGGAAGACCTGACACATCCAGTTGTTGGATTTACTGTAAGCGAGGCGAGTAGAGTGAGCGATGAACACATGCGAATTATCGCGAGCAAGCTTGGTAATAATTATTCAAATCAAATTTTAAAAAGCTCCATTAAGAAAGCCACAGATTTAGTAATCAATAAAAAATAAATTAAAAATGAGTACGCGAAGCAGAATTGCAGTATTGCAGGAGAATGACGGTTCGGTAAAATCCGTTTATTGCCATTGGGACGGATACGTCTCGGGGGTTGGAGAAACCCTATTAAATCAATATAACACATACGAAAGAGCCAACGCAATAGTAGCATTAGGCGGACTATCATCATTACATGAAAATCTTGACCCTTTGCCGGAAGCACCCGAAGCGTCTTTTCCAGGAAAGGATAAACCGGATATTATCACAACCCATTCATTTGATAAACGGCAGAAAGATGTAACGGTTGCATATCACAGGGACAGGAAATTCCCATTTGAACAACAGGTTCACGGGTCGTTAGCGAAATTCAACAGGAACAAAGATTTCCAAACCTATAACTACATATTTATGGGCGGACAATGGTATGTTATGAGTGAATACATTAAGGGTAAGGAGTGGGTTAGGCTGACACTTGAAATGGTAAAATCTGAAAAGTAGATGTGCCCTGAAAAGAAAATATTCCTAAGTGCACGGTTCTATATAGCCCATCCATTCAAGGATTTCAACAGGCAAATGGAATTACGCGGCTTGCAATATATGCTTGAAAGATTAGTAGAGCAGGAAAAATACGGGGTGGCGGAATACGTAAGAAAAAGAATTCACGAGATAGAACAACAACAATTAATAATAGTACCATGGCAATACGCATTGAGGGAAACAAAATTCTCATTG
>CAIYPC010000689.1 GCA_903927975.1 uncultured Bacteroidota bacterium
ACATTTTATTTTTTATTAGTGGCTATAGCCGGAAGGCTTAAAAAAGGCAATACTTATCAATCGTTTCCTAATAAGAAAAAAATCGCTGTGTTCATCCCTTCTTATAAAGAAGATAATATAATTGTTGACACTGCTGCAAAGGCAAAGCAGCAAAATTATCCCGAAGAATTATTTGATGTTTTTGTGATTGCCGATAAGCTACGGAAAGATACTGTAGAAAAAATGCGGGCATTGCTTGTGAATGTTGTAGAAGTAGAATTTGAGACTAGCATGAAAGCAAAGTCTATTCATGAAGCAGTAAATAAGGCGGCTGGCAAAGGCTATGATATAGCGATGGTGCTTGATGCAGATAATGTGATGTCACCTGATTGTTTGGAAAAAGTGAATCATGCATTTAATAAAGGATACAAGGCTGTTCAATGTCATCGCGTTGCGAAAAATAAGAATAATGCTGTTGCAGTTCTTGATGTCATCAGCGAAGAAATAAACAATAATCTTTTTCGCCGTGGTCAGCGTGCATTTGGTTTTTCCTCATCATTGATCGGATCGGGAATGGCATTTGAATTTGAAACATTCAGAAAAATTTTTAATCTTCCTGAAATACTTGACAACCCTGGCGAAGACAGAGAAATTGATTTACAACTGATGAAAGAAGATGTTGTGGTAGAATTTATTGATGATGCTTATGTATATGATGAAAAAGTTTCTTCAACCGCAGTGTTTGAAAAGCAGCGCCTCCGTTGGCTTGAGGCCCAGTTGAATAATTTCAAGCGTTTTTTCGATAAGGATATTCGCGCTTTTTCAAATAAGAGAACTTATTGGTACAAGCTTTTTCAAACAGTGCTTCTCCCGAGATCACTTTACCTTCTGCTTTTTTGTTTTATTTTTTTTCTATTCTTAATTCAGCATTTCCTTCGCCATAAAATTATTTCACCTTCCTTTTTTTCCTGGACAGGTATTTTGTGCTGTTATCTCCTTGCGTTGATCATTTCCATTCCTGCAAAGCTATATAATGCAGATATGTTTAAAGCAATAGTGCGTCTTCCTTTGCTAATGTTTTCTATGGCAAAAATTATTTTAAGAATGAAGAGCAACAGGAAGGAATTTTTGCATACACCTAAAGTACATACTAGCGATTAATGATTTTTCCCATGCAAGTCTTTCTCATCATCTTGCATGTTTTGCTTGCTTTGGTTTTCTAAAAATTTAATGATCGTAATAAGAAAATTCAAATAGACTGAATAGTATGCAGCAAATTTATTTTCAGAATCCTGATGGTTATTGGATAGAAGTGAATGAGGATAAATATTAAATGAAGTTTTTTATTGCAGGATAAATCTAGCAATATGCAAGAGGTACAAATTCATGTTCTACGTTTACAAACTCACGTATTTTGTGACCATCTTCATAAATGGCAATTACAGATCTTTTGCTATCATCAGTGAGCTTTCTTAGCGAAAGGATTTTAGAAACTATAAAAGCTTTGTCAACCCATGAAAACCGATCTTCCACTTTCAGATAGCCTTCAATTGAGCTAATTACTTCACCAGATTCTAAAATATGTATTGTGCTGACTATGCC
>CAIYPC010000690.1 GCA_903927975.1 uncultured Bacteroidota bacterium
CGAACAGAATGCTTTAAAAGAATATCTGGATTCTGTGGGGATTAATGCCACACTCGATTCCAGCGGATTTTATTATCAGATTGTCACTAAAGGTTATGGAACTCCTCCGGGCGTTTGTTCTAGAGTTACCGTTACATACACCGGACAATTATTAAACGGATCAGTATTTGACCAGCAAACCGGTGCCCTGTTTACCTTAGGCGGGTTAATCCCCGGATGGAAACAAGGCTTACCTCTTATTTCAAAGGGCGGAGAAATAAAATTATTTATACCGCCTTCTTTGGGATATGCAGGAATGCCACAATACGATAATACCGGAACTGTGGTGTTGATACCAGCGTATTCAAATTTAATTTTTGACATAAGTCTTATCGATGTTCAGTAACCACCGTAGCTTTAACTACCTGCTAACTCGGCCCCGATTTTCTTTTCGGGGCATTTTTTTTGTCTCTCATTGATGCGAAAATAAGTCGCCATAGGTTGCACAGATTTAGACACAAGGAATTCGAAATCAAGAAATTTGTGCGCTGTCTGTGTTTTCAGTGTAATCTGTGGCTAACTGCAATTCACCTAATTTTGCTCAAACACTAACACTTGCCACACGAAGCGATCTCCATATTCGACATTTTCAAAATAGGCATCGGTCCTTCAAGTTCTCATACACTTGGTCCATGGCGTGCAGCACAGCGGTTCCTTATTTCGTTGCAAAAAAATAAAAAGCTGACTGACGTAAAGCAGATTGAAATCATATTATATGGTTCACTTGCAAAAACGGGCAAAGGCCACGGAACAGATATCGCGATTCAATTAGGTTTAAGCGGAGATGATCCTGTTACTTTCGATGTGAACAAGATTGATGAAAAGATCAATTCAATAAAAAAAGAGAAAAAAATATTGCTGAATGGAGTGCATGAAATTGATTTCAATCCCGATGAGAATATTCATTTCCTTTTTACTGAAACGTTGCCTTATCACCCAAATGCGGTAACCTTTTTAGCTGAATATCAAGATGGAGAAAAAATTGCCGAAACTTATTATTCAATTGGCGGGGGCTTTGTAAAAAAAGAAGGTGAAGAAGAATCAGGCAATTCAACTGTTCAATTACCTTTTCCTATTGATGACGCAAATGGCTTGCTTCATTGGTGCATGAAGACGGGCATGAGTATTCATGAAGTAGTGATGGAAAATGAAACTGCGTGGCACAATGAAGCTGATATAAAAAATGGGATCCTTAACATTTGGCATGTGATGCAAGAATGCATCTATCGAGGCTGTCATACACAAGGGATTTTGCCCGGCGGTTTGAATGTGAAACGCCGCGCTGCCGATCTCAACAAAAAATTGATTGGGGAAAGAAAATACAACGATTACGATTCCTGGATTAAAGCGATTAAAGAAGGCGGAAATAATTTCAAATATATTCTCGATTGGGTAAGCTGTTTTGCATTGGCCGTGAATGAAGAAAATGCATCATTTGGCAGAGTGGTTACCGCGCCAACAAATGGAGCTGCTGGTGTTATCCCAGCGGTGCTGCAATATTTTGTGGTGTTTTGCGACGGTAATAGAAATGAATCGATTATTCAGTTCATGCTCACTGCCTCTGAAATTGGGTGCATCTTTAAAAAAGGAGCGACCATCTCAGCAGCAATGGGTGGATGTCAGGCGGAGATTGGCGTTTCATCTGCAATGGCTGCAGCAGCATTAACGGAGAGCATGGGCGGAACGCAAAAACAAACATTAATGGCATCAGAAATTGCGATGGAGCATCATCTTGGTCTCACCTGCGATCCAATTGGCGGGCTAGTGCAAGTGCCATGCATTGAGCGCAACACGATGGGTGCCATCAAGGCTATAACCGCCTGCCAGCTTGCATTACAAGGCACTCCCGATTTTGCAAAAGTATCTCTCGATGCCGTCATAAAAACCATGTGGGATACAGCGCTTGATATGAACAGCAAATACAAAGAAACCTCTGATGGCGGCCTGGCTGTGCATATTCCAATTAGCTTGAGCGAGTGTTAATGACAGAGAGATTATCAAAGCATTTTAGCAAAGTTTAGAGTTTCTCCGTGCAACTCTGTGTCTCCGCGCCCGTGGTTTCAAAAATCTTTTGGATTACATCTCAAAAAACTCAGTTCCGACATTTATTTTTATCTTAGTTACCCATTTCTAAAGTATTGAACCAAAACTATAAAATATATCCGCTTGGCGATGCTGCCGCGTGCATTGATCTGGGCAATATCATTGATGAAGAAACAAACAAAAAAATAATTGCAATCCGCGAATGGCTTCAGTCAAATTTTTTTGAAGGGCTGAAAGATATCGTCATCGCTTATGGTTCCATTTCTGTTTATTATGATCCGGCGATTGTAAAAAAGAAAAATCATTTTCAGTCCACC
>CAIYPC010000691.1 GCA_903927975.1 uncultured Bacteroidota bacterium
CAATAATCTTGCGGCTTTTTACCCGCTCATTTTTACCTAAAGTAAATTGCTTGCTGATGGGAAATCAATTTAAAAAAAATAGCCCCGAAAACCGGAGCTATAAAAATATATAATCTAAAATAAAGCTTAGGGCTTATTTCAATTTTGATTCATCGGAAACACTCAGCTTCTTGCGACCTTTTGCGCGGCGACTTGCCAACACTTTGCGGCCATTAGCTGTTTGCATGCGCTTGCGGAAACCGTGAACGGTTTTGCGCCTGCGTCTATGTGGTTGAAATGTACGTTTCATTGTTTATCTTTTTACTAACCTTTTTAAAAATGCCCGGGAGAAACGGGCGGTTTCAATTCAATGCTGTATGCCACCATGCACAAAGCTGTGAAAGGTTTGCAAAGGTAATTGATTAATCTATATTTTTTACTGCAAAATCAATATTTTTCTAAATTTCTGCATGTTTGGATGTCACTGGTTTCCCATAAAAAACAGCAGCATGATTGTCAAAATCTTCTGTTGAATCTGTGGTATAAAAATCAATTTTCCCATTCTTGCTGCACTTACTCTCAATTTTTGGGTGATGTTTTAAATAATCGTCCAAACTTTTAGCAACAATCTCGCCCTGAGAAATAATAGAGATACCCGAAGGAAGGTATTTGGTAATTTTTTCTTTTATGAGCGGATAATGCGTACAAGCAAGGAGGACTGTATCAATTTGATTGCTTTTTTCCATTAGACTATCAATATATTCCTTCACAAAATAATCTGCTCCTGAGCTGTTTTGTTCATTATTCTCAATCAAAGGGACCCACATCGGGCAAGCTTGTTGAAAAACATTTACATCAGGAAAAAATTTATTTATCTCTACTAAATAAGATTCAGATTGAACTGTTCCATTGGTTGCGAGAATGCCAACATTATTTGTTTTGGAGAACTTTCCGATTATCTCCGTTGTAGGGCGAATGACGCCGAGCACTCTTTTTTCAGGATCAATTTTTGGCAGATCATTTTGTTGAATAGTCCGTAAAGCTTTTGCTGAAGCGGTGTTGCACGCAAGTATCACCAATGGGCAATTCATTTTGAAAAACCATTGCACGCATTCTAACGTGTACCTATAAACGCTTTCGAAAGAGCGTGTGCCATAAGGCGCACGTGCATTATCGCCGAGATAAACATAATCATATTGCGGAAGCTTTGCTGTTATTTCTTTCAAAACAGTTAGCCCACCATAACCTGAGTCGAACACGCCGATTGGTTGCATCATCATACAAAAATAAAAAAAGCCCCGCAGAAAGCGGGGCGATAAATATTATAAGAGATTGTCTGTCCTATTTAAGGCCTAGTTTCTTCTTTACTAACGGAAGTAGATCATCAGCTGCGGGGTATGCATATAAAGCTTCCTTCTGCAATACAAACGTGTATCCATTTTCTTTAGCTACAGTCTGGATAGCATCCACCGCTTTCTTTTGAACAGGCGCATACAACTCTTGTTGTTTTTGCTGCATTTGCTCGCTCGCCTGTTGTTGAAACTGCTGCACCTTAACATATAATTCGCCAAAAGATTTTCTTTTCAGTTCAAGCTGGGCTTTTGTAAATTTCGCCGTATCTTTTGAATCAAAAAAGTTTTGCTGTTCGTCCAGCTCTTTTTTCATGTCTTCATATTGCTGAGCCAGTGCGCTGCGGAAGTCACTCAATGCAGTATCTGCTTTTTTAAACTCGGGCATAGCTTGTATAAATTCTTGAAGGCTCACATAACCCATTTTCGTTTGTGCATTAACGTTTGTTTTTACTGCCAGAAGAAAAAAAGCAGCCAACACAATTGAAACAATCTTTTTCATTTTTTTAATGTTTGTTTTTGAATGCAACATGAACAGGGTTTAGGACTGTTTCATGTTCGTTGTTTTAATTCTTGATATTAATAGATAATAGATGCCAGCACTTAATAAACCATTATTTTATGCCCAATTCTTTCAACACATCTTCACTCTTGTCTAATTTTGGGTCGGCAAAGATAACGGTAATTCCTTCACTTTTATCCAAAATAAAATCATACATCCTGCTCACCGCAATTTTCTGGATTGCGTTATATACCTTGTCCTGTATTGGTTTCACCAATTCTTGACGCTTTTTAAATAAGTCACCTTCAAAACCAAATCGTTTGCGCTGCAAATCGCGAACTTCTTTTTCTCTGTTAAAAATTTCGTCTTCTCTTTTCTTTTTCAGATCATCGCTCAGCATCACTTGCTCCGCTTCATAATCTTTATACATTTTCGAAAGTACCTCTTGTTTGTCGTCAATTTCCTTTTGCCATTGTTCGCTCTGCTGATCCAATTTTTTTTGAGCTTCAGTATATTCAGGCAGCTTCGCAAGAATATATTTTGTATCTACAATTGCATATCGCTGAGCATGAGCGCCAACTGCAAAAGCAAAAATGGCAACAATAAGGATAATCTTTTTCATATTTCGTTATTTGAGTGCGGAAATTTAATCATTATTCCGGTTCGAAGCCCAACATGAATGTGAATCGGCTAGCGTCTTTTATTGAGCCATTCTGGATTCTATCTAAGCCGATGCCATAATCAAACCCAAGAAGACCGAACATTGGAAGGAAAAACCTTAAGCCAACGCCCACACTTCTACGCAATTGGAATGGGTTATATTCCTGGAAATTTCTCCATCCGTTTGCTGCTTCAAAAAATGCCTCGCCATAAATGGTGCTACTTGGGTTGGTAACGAAAGGATAACGCATTTCCAAAGTATATTTATTGAACAGCACAAAAAACTGCTGAGAAGTTTGTTGTTCAGGATTAACTTTTGGATCGGGGTTTTGATAAACCGGATAGCCTCTTTGGGATATGATATCATATCCTAACAATCCAAAGTTATTCGTGAGACCTGCATCACCCAATTGAAAACGCTCAAACGGAGAAAAATCAAGCCTGGCATTATAGCGACCCATAAAACCATATTTCACAGAAGCTTTCAATACAAATTGCCTTGACTTATCAGCACCCATTGCCTTTCCTATTGGTATATACCATTCATTGGTAAATCTCCATTTATGATATTCAGGCAACTCGTAACTCTGCGTTGCAGTAATATTTGGATCAAATGCTGAATAAGGTGGCGTGAACTGCACGCTCAAAAGTGTATTTGATCCGCTATGCGGGAAAATAGGTTGGTCCAAAGAATAGCGGCTCAATGCAAGCTTGAAACTGAAATTTTTCGAATGCCCGTTTCTGAAATTGCTAGTGAACAATGAATAATTAGTCAGGTCATATTGCACAAAACTTACAGAATAAGTCAATGTAAAATAATCATCTGGCCATTTCAAGCGAGTTCCCAAAGCAACCGTTACACCCACATTTTTTAATGAGTTGGTGTCGCTGAACTTATATGTGTTTGTTCCATAATTATATCCACCGGTCCTGAACACACTTCTATATAAACTTACCGTAAGCGAGTTGTTTTTCTTTCCCCCAAGCCAAGGCTCGGTAAAGGACGCATTATAAGATTGATATGCTTTACCATTGGATTGAATGCGCAGGCTAAGCTTTTGCCCATCTCCCGCAGGAATCGGATCCCACGATGATTTTTTGAGGATTTGTTTAATAGAAAAATTGTTGAATGAAATACCAACAGTTCCGGTTAAGCCTATTCCACCGCCCCAACCTGCAGAGAGTTCCAATTGGTCGGCCGATTTTTCTTCAACGCTCCAGTTGATATCAACGGTTCCATCTTCTTGGTTAGGCACAGGGTTTGGTACAACTTTTTCCTGATTAAAGAAACCGAGATTGACAATCTCTCTTTGTGAACGAAGAAGTTCTGTACGGCTAAATTTTTCGCCCGGAATGGTGCGAAGCTCTCTTCTTATCACATATTCCTTTGTTTTTTCATTACCAGTGATGGTTACATTTTTAATAGTAGCCTGCGGCCCTTCCACCATTCTTACTTCAAAATCAATGGTATCGTTATAAACTGCTGTTTCTACAGGATCCACATGGAAGAATAAATAGCCATCGTCCTGGTACAATTGGCTGATATCACCGCCCTCTGCAGTTACTTGTTTCCCTAATTTTTTATTGAGGATATCAAGATTATATATGTCGCCTTTGTGAATTCCGAGTACAACTGATAAAATAGAATCAGAATATTTTGTGTTGCCCTTCCAGCTCACATTGCCAAAATAATATTTGCGACCTTCATCTACTTTAATGTCGATCACCATCTGGCTTTTTTTATTATAGCGTTGTGTATCGGCAACAATAGTGGCATCGCGATAGCCCAATGAATTATAATAATCAAGTACCTTCTGTTTATCGTCTATATATTTTTTTGCATTGAATTTAGAGCCGCTGAATAATTTAAACCTGAAATAAGGATCAAGAAATTCCTTGGTTTGAGTAAACGAGAGAAATCCCCAATTATCAACATATTCCCTAAAAGTTATCGTTTTGCTTTTGCCATAAGTGCTGGAATCATGAACTGGAAAAAGAGTGATATGGGTCAACTCCTTTGTGTCCTTCAATTGTTTTTTGAGCTTAGCCTCCGGAACAGCTTCGTTTCCAAAGAAGTTGATCTGATCAATATGTACTTTCTTGCCTTTCTGGATATTGAAAATAAGCATCTCAGAATTTGCAGAAGAGGGATCTTTTGTTTCGGTAATTTTTGCCGTTGCGCTCTGGTAGCCTTTATCAGCATAATATGTCTGTATCGCTGTAATGGCGCTACGCTTCATGTTTTCCGTTACTACACGCCCTTTGATCAATCCGGTTTTAGGTTGCAGATCGTCTGATTCCGATTTGCTTGCGCCTTTGAAACTAAAGTCTTTCAACCGCGGCTTTTCCGTAACGTTTATCTCAATGCTGATATCATCTCCTGAAATCTTTGTAATATAAATAGCAACATTGGAGAACAGATTCTGTTTCCAAAGATTATTGATGGCCTTGCTGAAATTATCTCCTCCGGGAATAACCACTTTATCGCCAACTGTAAGACCAGAGATAGAAACAAGCAAAGATTCATCAAGGTATTTTGTGCCAGTTATCTTAATGCCAGCTATAGTATATTCTTTTGAAGTCTTTGAATTGGAAAGGGCTATAAGATCAGGATCAACCGATACAGGATGCGTTGTATCCGTAACCTGTCCATAAACAGTATTGGTGGTGAGAAAAAAGCTGACAAATGAGATAAGAACACAAATCAGTAAACTTCGTAGCATCCAGTCGGTTTTTTTAGTGCGGCAAATTAAGCTGATTTATTAAAAGTGTTTGTTAAAAAAATGAGCTAAAACGTGCTTTCGGGCTCATTTGTAAACAATTTTGGGTTTTCTAATTACTTTCTTTCTTTACTTGCTCGCTGGTTTTACCAAAACGCCTCTCCCTGTTTTGGAAATCGGCGATTGCTTTATATAATTCTTCTTTTCTAAAATTGGGCCATAGCACATTTGTAAAATATAGTTCCGAATAAGCAATCTGATAAAGCAAAAAATTGCTGATCCTATATTCCCCGCTCGTCCTGATCATCAGTTCAGGATCAGGAAAATTTCTCGTACACAAATATTTTGGCAAAGTTTGCTGAGAAATGGACGATGGTTCTAAACTGCCATTCTTAACATCCGAGGCTATATTTTTTATCGCTTGCGCAATTTCCCATCGGCTGCTGTAGCTAAGCGCCATCACCAAGTTCATCCCCGAATTCTTTGCCGTTTGTCCTATAGCTTCCTGCAATTCCTTTTTTGCATATTCCGGCAGCATGCTCATATCGCCAATCACATGAAGCCTGATATTATTCTTATTGAGCGTTTCAACTTCTTTTTTAATAGTTTCAACGAGAAGCTCCATCAACCCTGTCACCTCATCTTCAGGCCTGTCCCAGTTTTCAGTTGAAAACGCATATAAAGTAAGATAGCCAATTCCCAGTTCTGCACAGCCTTCTACAATTTGGCGCACGCTCTCAACCCCATGATAATGCCCATAGAGCCTATCCTGCCCTTTTTCTTTCGCCCACCTGCCATTGCCATCCATAATGATGGCAATATGCCGTGGCAACTGTTGCAGATGTATTTTATCTTTTAAAGACAAGAGCCTTCATTTTTTGAAGGCTGCGAAGGTAGGGAAAATTTTTGCGAAGCGGGTTTCTATCTGCTTGTTAATTCATTTAATTGACCTAAAAATCTTTATTTATACATCTTGCAATTAAAAACTAATTAGCAGGTCATCATTTTTTTACTGAAATTACCCGTTATAATGACACTTATTTTTTGCGTTGAGATTTTTAGCGATCGTCATATCTTAGTTGCCAGCTCTATTAAGCAAAAATTTGAAAGCAAAGAATGAGCTAAAACTATTTTTATATTAATGTTTATAATGATTGAAATGCTATTGAATTCTTTTTCTGTTTGCTTAAAAAAGTTAATTGCCTGCCAAATAAAAAAGCATCGTGCAAAATTAATATTCCTGCTTTTTCTGTTTTCCACAACAACTAATTCTTTAATAGCCCAGGGCAAAGGCCATCCTGTCACGGATCACTTTTGGCTATGGTCATTTCTCGGGAGGCTTCACCCGATGATCGTCCATTTCCCAATCAGCATTTTATTTGTTGCATTGCTTTTGGAAATAATTGCATGGCGCCGAAAATCAAATAATTTCCAATCTTCTATCAAAATACTTGTTTTTGTCGGTGCGCTTTCAGCCATCACTGCGGTTGCGCTCGGCTTGCTTTTATCTAATGCAGATAATTACGAAAGCACCGATACTTTATCCATTCATCAATGGACTGGGATTGCCACGATGATATTGGCTTGTATCACGGCTTATGCTTATTTAAAGCTTTCACCGCGCACAAAAAAAATGTTGCTCACGCTTACTGTTGTCGGCGTTACTATTGCTGGGCATTATGGTGCTTCCTTAACTCACGGTGATGACTATCTCACAAGTGTGTTGCCATCCAAATCATCATCAACAGCAGGGCTTGACAGCATGTTTATATTAACCGGTAATAAAGGGCTTAGCGAAACGCAATTGATGGAGTTGAACGTACAGGTGCGAGCCATCTTTGCGCACAATTGCAATAATTGTCATGGTGCTGCAAAAGTAAAAGGCAAGCTGCGTTTAGATAGCAAGGAAGCTATTTTTAAAGGCGGGGAAGATGGAGCAGTAATCGTTCCGGGCAAGCCTGATGAAAGCGATTTGATCAAAAGAATCAAATTGCCACGAAGCGATAAAAAAGCGATGCCGGCAAAAGGCAAAGGGCTCACTCAGGAAGAAATTGCGGTACTTGAATTTTGGATCAAACAAGGTGCGCCCTGGCCAAAGGGTGAATTGAAAAGTCTTTATCGTGTGGCAGAACTTGCACCAAGAATGCCTGCAATCCCAGCAGCAAGCAGCGATTTAGTTAACCCAATTGACCGTTTTGTGAATGTGTACTTTCAAAAGAACAATGTAAAATGGAACAAGCCTGTAGACGATCGCACATATATGCGCAGGGTTTATCTGGATGTGATTGGGTTATTGCCGCCGCCGGACAGTCTTGATGCATTTGCAAATAATACGGCTACGGATAAACGTGAGTTATTAGTTCGAGAATTGCTTAATCGCAACAATGATTATGCGCAGCACTGGCTCACTTTCTGGAACGATGCATTGCGCAATGATTATTCCGGCACAGGCTATATAACAGATGGGCGCTTTGGCATCACCAAGTGGCTTTATAGTTCTCTTCGCGATAATAAACCTTATGATGTTTTTGTGAAAGAATTGATCAGCCCTGATTCATCATCAATGGGTTTTATTAAAGGCATTCAATGGCGAGGAACAATCAATGCCAGTCAACGAACAGAAATGCAAGCCGCACAAAATGTGTCACAAGTTTTTTTGGGATTGAATTTAAAATGCGCTTCATGTCATGATAGTTTTATCAGTGATTGGAAACTCGATGACTCGTATGCCTTCGCAAATATTTTTGCTGATTCCGTGTTAGAAATCAACCGCTGCGATAAACCAACGGGCAGGATGGCGGGCAGGCGGATTCTTTATAAACAACTGGGTCAATTAGATTCCAATGCCAGCACAAAAAATAGGCTGAAACAATTGGCTGATCTTTTGGTGCAACCAAAAAATGGAAGATTATTTCGCACACTGGCAAACAGAGTGTGGGCGCAGGTTATGGGCCGCGGCATTGTGGAACCTGTTGATGTGATGGATAATCAACCATGGAGCCAGGATCTGCTTGATTGGCTTGCTGCTGATTTTGTAGCTAATGGATATGATATCAAAAAACTGCTTTATAATATTCTTACTTCAAAAACTTATCAATTGCCTTCGGTTGGCATCAAGGATGCAGGATTGATAGTTGCACAAGATTATACTTTTAAAGGGATGTTACGGAGACGCCTAACCGCAGAAGAATTTGCTGATGCAGTAAGCGTTGCTATTGAGCCGGTTTATGGTGACAGTATGGTAGTTTATAAATTATTGCCAGATAGCATTAAAAAAACCATCCCATTTCCCCGCGCCGCTCTAGTGAAGAATGATCCTTTTCTCACAGCATTGGGGCGACCGAACAGAGAAACCGTATCAACAAGTCGCCTCTCACAGGCGAACTTATTACAGGCATTGGAGCTTACCAATGGCATGCAATTTAATAATGCTTTGAAACGCGGTGCCAATAAATGGAAAGAAAAATACCCTGATTCAAAAACCATGATAAAGGAAATTTATAGAAAGGCATTTGGGCGATCACCGAATGAAGATGAAGAGGCTGTTGCCATTAAAACATTGGGCAATCATCCAACTGATGCGTCTGTACAGGATTTAATTTGGGCTATCACGCTGCATCCTGAGTTTCAGTTGATATTTTAACATACATAATCTGAATAGAAGAATTGAAAAGAAGTAAATTCGTATTCGCTTAGAATGAGTTTTAATGCTAAAATAAATACCACATGCAATCGAATTGGAACCGTAGGGATTTTATAAAAAAATCGAGTGCAGCAACGCTTGCCGCATTGGCTGCGGGAGCACCTATTGCAAGTATGCTGAGCAGTTGCAATAGCAAAAAGAAATTCAGCTCTACCGCAGATACTGTAATATTATTATGGATGGCTGGTGGCATGGCGCACACAGAAACTTTCGATCCCAAAAAATATGTGGCTTTTGAAAAAGGAATGAAATCGAATGACGTGCTAAGCACTTTTCCATCTATGCCCACCGCATTGGATGGCATCCGTTTTTCAGAAGGCCTTCAGTCGATAGGCAGCGTGATGGATAAAGGAACTTTGATTCGTTCTTATGTTGCTGCCGACATGGGATTTATACTTCATTCGAGACATCAATATCATTGGCATACTTGCTATGAACCGCCGCAGACAGTTGCTGCGCCGCATATTGGTGCATGGATTGCCAATCAGCTTGGCCCAAAAAATCCTGTGATACCAGCTTTTGTTGATATTGGCCAACGCTTTTCAGTCGGGGAAGCAGAAGAGCTGAAAGCATTTCACACTGCGGGATTTTTAGGCAATGAATTTGGTCCTTTTTTAATCCCCGATCCAAGCCAAGGATTAGAAAGCGTTCGCCCACCTGTTGGCATGGATTCAAAACGTTTTGAACAGCGCAACAAATTGTATAATGACTTAATCAGCAAAAGCCCCGTAGGTGAATTGGGAAGTGATTATCAAAAAGAATCGCTGAAACGCTCCATGGAACAAGCTTATATGTTGCTCAATTCGCCGGAGGCAAAAGCATTTGACCTGAGTCTTGAACCAAAAGAGAGTTATGATATTTATAATACCGGTCGTTTTGGTTTGGGATGCCTGCTTGCAAGGCGATTAACGGAACAGGGTGCGCGGTTTATAAGCGTGACCACCGAATACGAACCATTTGTAGGTTTTGATACACATGAAAATGGCCACACCCGAATGGTGGGCATGAAAAAAATGATTGATGGCCCGGTTGCGCAGCTAATAAAAGATCTTCATAAAACAGGTCATCTCGATCGCACATTGGTAATACTTGCCAGCGAGTTCAGTCGTGATATGATGGTGGAAGGAAGACCTGATGCAAAGGTGCAGGAACAAGTGAGTCAGCCAGAGGTTATTTCTGATCTAAAATTTTATGGCATGCACCGCCACTTCACTGATGGGTGTTCTATACTAATGTTTGGTGGCGGCATTAAAAAGGGATTTGTATATGGCAAAACTGCAGATGAAAGACCGTGTAAGTCCATCGAAAACCCGGTGAAGATCAATCAGATACACCAAACCATTTATCATGCACTTGGCATTCCCGAAGACACACAATATGAGGTAGAGAAAAGACCATTTTATACAACTCCCGATGGGAAGGGAAAACCGGTTATGGAATTGTTGGGATGATAGTTTTGGAAAATTGTGGTTGTTTAAGCAAGGTTTCCAAGAAACACTAAAAGTTAGCTTTTACCAAGTTCGAGGGATTATAGATATACAATCTGACAGATTGAATATGGCCTTCCTCATAATATTCGTCTTTTGTA
>CAIYPC010000692.1 GCA_903927975.1 uncultured Bacteroidota bacterium
ACCTATATAGACAAGGGAATGAAACAAAAAAAAACTTTTTGATATTGTAGAGAAGGGTGTTAGCGAAAGTATGGAAGAGGCAAAAAAAGACGGCAGGTATTTTAGTGTTTCGGTGTAATAGATTCCAAAGCATCTTTGATTGCGCTCACTGTATCATTTATAATCTCTTGTGGCAAATTACAAGACTTTTCAAAATCATATTTAAAATCTCTTCTCATTGCATTTCCTGATACGGAACTATCCACTTGCACGGCAGTAAAACATCTACTTAGTTTCAAATGTTCATCCCATTCAAACATTGGCGGCTGTGATTTAAAAAATTCTATGTGCTTTTGCTCTGTTGCTTCAATGGCATTTTCAATCGCTCTTTTTTGAGCAGTTATTTCTTTCCCATCCATCATATCCATAAGGCTATCTCCCATAATGTTTATTTTTTAGTTTTTGGTTTAGCTGTTGGATTGGCAAGTTTTTTAATGGCTTCATCAAAGCTCATATCCAGCTTGAACTTTTTATTTTTATCGAATTTCTCTTTTGTTTTTTTAGCTGCCTTTGCCATTGGACAAAGTTAAACTTTTGCCGTGAGATCTTTATAGGTCAATCTCCCAGAGCAATTTTGCAGCGTTATGTTGAAGCGGTCGGCATCTTTCATCTTCCTTGAATTGAAACGGAACGTGAACTCATTGCAATAGGCTTGCAGGTGCTTTGGGCTAAGGCTGTGATAAGTTCCCACGACCATTCTTTTGAAGTGGCTGAATGCGCCCTCAATTGAATTGGTGTGTATCTGCCCTCTCACGTATTCGTCTTTCTTGTGGTTAACTGTTTCATGTGCTTCAAAATGTTTGTCAAGCCCTACATAAGCCGGATAGCCATCAGTAATTAAAACGGCTTCAGGCTTCACGTTCTCTTTCACCTGATCCCTTAATGGTTTGTTCAGATCCCATACTTTTAGTTTCAGTTCTCCTTCGCGTTGCAGATAACCTACAAAGCCAGTCCTTCCATCAATGTGGTTGAGGTTATTTTTATGTGCGTGATCCCTTATTGATTTGTGCTTGTTCTTGATCTTGCCGCCCGCCCATGATTCATCTACCTCAACAATTTTGTCAAGCATCACATCTTCTTTTGGTTTAACGCCTTCCCTGATCCTGTGCAGCATGAACCACGCCGTGCGCTGTGATACCCCTATGTTTTTTGCAAGCTGGCATGATGAAACGCCTTTCTTGTGGGCCGTGTTGAGATATACTGCAATGAACCATTTGTTCAATGGTATCTTGCTATCCTCAAAAATAGTTCCCATCGTCACGCTGAATTTTTTATAGCACGATTTATTGGCGCATTTGTACATGCCTTTATAGGTTTTCATGTCCTTTAGCTTATACGCTTTATCATTGTTGCAGTATGGGCAAATCGGCTTGCCGTTCCATCTCTGGCTTTCTAAGTGCGCCCTGCAAGATGCCTCGTCCGGCATTGATGTTATCAGTTCTTGGATGTTCTTGAACATATAATTTTGTATGACTTTGTGTTACAATATGGATAAAAAAAATATCTTATTTCTTCTTTGATTTTTCGACCAAAATTTCAAGCTGCACATTGATGAAATCGGATAGGTTGCGCCTATCATTGTCAGCCAGCTTTTTAATCTCTTTTTTTAGCTGCTCGCTAACACGTAGATTTATAACAGAATCTTTATTTCCTTTTGTCATACATCAAATATACATTGTATTACAATAGAAGCCAAATTTATTTTTAAAATATTATGAAAGAGCCAGAAATATATAAACATAAATTAGCAGAAGAAGTATCTGAAATCATATCGTATGAAGGTCTTACTGATTTAACCGATTGGGTAGAAAAAAATGGCAAAGAAGGGTATAAACATAACGGTGTTGCAAGAAGCGTTGCATACATTTTAGAAGCTAAAGGAAATTTTCAGGTAGAAAAGCTGGAAGACAAGAGCAGGTATTTTGTAAAAGCATTGCCAAAGAAATTATTGAGAGACAAGAACCCGTTGCTCTTCCAAACGATTGTAATATGCATAACGGTATTTATTACCACAATAGCCGGATACATAGTACAGCTAACGCAACACCAAGAACTGCGCCTAAAAGAGTACCAACAAGACGTGTACCTTCAACGCCTATCCGATTCACTAAAAAAGATTCAAACCGAAATAACGGTCTTAAAAGATACCTCATCAATAAAATAAAACCTTTTACTTTACCTTGTCTATATACATGATTAGTTTCCGTTGCGACGCTCCGTTCAACTGAAATAATT
This sequence comes from uncultured Bacteroidota bacterium, assembly GCA_903927975.1. GTDB lineage: Bacteria > Bacteroidota > Bacteroidia > Chitinophagales > Chitinophagaceae > Puia. The sequence continues at coordinate 2,275 of CAIYPC010000692.1, forward strand.
CTATTGAGCTATGGGTCAGAAATGGTAAATTGATGTAATGAAAGCAGTATCGGCGCAATAGCAATACAATGATATATAACAACAATTTTCTCAT
>CAIYPC010000693.1 GCA_903927975.1 uncultured Bacteroidota bacterium
AATCCCGTTCCTGTTAAACCAAAGCCCAAAGCTGTTTTCAACGGGGTGAGCGGAACAGGAAATGGTGGCAATGATGCTGACAGTTACAAAACAGGCGGCAATCAGGGCGTTGCAGGCGGTCGTGGCGATCAAGGAAAACCCGGAGGTGATCCGAATTCAACTAATTATAATGGTCCGGGTGGCAATGGTCGTTCGGGCGTTGCAATTTCAAAAGGATTACAAGGAAGAAGAATTACTGGCTTTCCTAAATTCACTGACGATTTTAATGAAAATGCAAAAGTTGCTGTCGATATCCATGTTGACGCAAGCGGCAATGTGACAAGAGCCGATTTTCAGATGCGCGGCTCTACAACTTCTGAATCTAATATGATTGCAATCGCACTTCGCAAAGCAAAACAAGTTACGTTCAATGCTGGCGGCGATGAATCTGTAGGAACCATCGTATTCAATCTAAAAGTCCAATAATTAATTTTTCATTTCTTTTTTGAACCAAGCGATATTGCTATTATTAATCATCGTTGCGTCGCACTCTTGTACGGCAGATATTCTATTCGGCAATCTTCAGCCTCTAATAAAATCTAAATTCATTCTCTGCGTTCTCCGCGCCTCTGCGTGAAAATTCGTTGCGCCTTTGCGCCTTTGCGAGATTCCACCATTCTTTTATAATTTCGCGCCTTATGAATTATGACCAAACAATCGATTATTTATTTACCATGCTGCCGATGTTCAGTCGCATTGGCGCTGCTGCCATGAAAGAAGGATTAACCAACGCCATTCTTTTATGCGAAGCTAACGGCAACCCACAAACGAAATTTAAATCGGTTCATGTTGCTGGCACCAATGGCAAAGGCTCTACCAGCCACATGCTCGCTGCCATTTTTCAAACAGCAGGATATAAAACCGGATTATATACATCGCCACATTTAAAAGATTTTCGTGAGCGTATTAAAGTGAATGGCGAAATGCTGAGCAAAGATTTTGTGACTGATTTTGTTGAAAAGATGAAACCATTGATTGAAGAGATCAGCCCTTCATTTTTTGAGATAACAGTCGCCATGGCTTTTCAATATTTTGTAGAACAGGAAGTGGATATCGCCATTATTGAAGTTGGACTTGGTGGAAGGTTGGACAGCACCAATATCATCACACCTGAACTTTCAGTGATCACCAATATCAGTTATGATCACATGAATATCCTCGGCGATACTTTGCAAAAAATTGCTTTTGAAAAAGCAGGCATCATCAAAAAAAATGTGCCGGTTGTAATTGGTGAATATCAAACAGAAACAAAAGAAGTCTTCGAGCAAAAAGCTGCAGAAGAAAATGCATCACTCACTTATGCCAACCATCATCGCTTTGTAGCCGAATGGAAAATGGAAAAGCACGAACTGATTGCAGAAGTCACTTCCATTCATACAAATGATAAACAATATCTGCATCTTGATCTGAACGGTATCTATCAAACAAAAAATGTAGTGACCGTTCTTGAGGCAATCCATCTTCTAAAACAAAAAGGATGGAATATAACGGAGCAGCATATCCAAAAAGGATTGCAGCATGTAAAAAAATTAACGGGCTTGCATGGTCGCTGGGAAGTTATTCATGAAAAGCCAATGGTTGTGTTGGATGTAGGGCATAATGAAGATGGCATCAATCAACTGCTAAAACAAATTGAGATAACAGATCATGAAGAATTGCATATCGTTGCCGGATTTGTGAAAGATAAGGACATTGATAAAATATTATCCCTTCTTCCTAAACATGCGCATTATTATTTCACGAAAGCTCAAATTCCACGGGCATTGCCAGAGGAAGAATTGTTTGACAAGGCAAGCCATTTCGGTTTATCGGGCAGGCATTACCGTGAGGTGAACATGGCATTAAAAGAAGCCATTTCAACTGCTGGCGAAAAAGATCTGATTGTTGTTTGCGGCAGCGTATTTGTGGTTGGAGAAGTTGAATAAACGGTTCACTTTCATTTAGTGGCGGCTGTGCAAAAGAAGCCGAGAAAAACTGTGATATTGAGAAAGCCCCGAAGGGAGCTTTAATATGAATAACCTCCCGTACAACGGGAGGAAATAATGACCTGTAGTGAAAACCCTGAAAGGGTTGAATGTCCTGTTGATGCATGCTTGATATATTCAACCCTTTCAGGGTTTTCGATCCTCCTCATCGTGATCCACCGGTTTCACCGGCGGCTATTCACATTCAACCCTGCGGGTAAAAAATCTCACAAGTTGCTCTACCAAATTAATTCGAGGCAAATAAAAAGAATAATAATTTATATTTGAGAATGAAATCACACTCTTAATTAACCTTAAAACATTTTTCATGAAAAAGATTTTTGCTTGTTTTCTCGCCACACTTTTATTCACTACTTGCTTTAGTCAACGCCGTGCTTATGAAAGCAAGTCCTATGATTATTATATGATCAAAAGCCAGCATCTTAAAACCACGGGCTGGATACTTTTAGGCTCAGGCGTTGGTATGATGACAGTTGGCATCGTTCTCATTGCAAACGACGTTAACAACACATCAAACAATTATAATAACAATGATGACGTTAGCGGCAAAGCCCTTACCGGAGCTATTTTGTTTTCTGCTGGTTTTGTAGCTTCAATTGGAAGCATTCCATTGCTTGTAATTGGCGGTGTGATGCACAAAAAAGCAATGAGAGCTTCTGCGTTTTTAAATGTAGAAAAAGTACCAGATTCTAGAATTTCGGGCATACCATTACAACCGTTTCCTGCATTGGGGGTACGAATAAATTTGTGATAAAGCTCTCGCAACGCCGCAACGCCGCGAAGATTTATCTGCTCTCTCTCTTTGCGTCTTCGCGCCTTTGCGAGATATAAATATTCTTTAACGACGTAACAGGGTTTTATCAAGTCATTTTCGTGTTTCAAAACAATGCCTTACTTTGCGCATGAACATCTAACTGCTCAAAGTAGGGCATTCTCTTATGCTACAAGTATTATCATATCAAATCGCAGACAGCATCGACATCAAATCTTTCAAATCTTTTTTCAAAGCAGAGCTTTATCATAACGATGCTGATGAACTGTTTTATAAAACCAGTCAAGACGAATTCATTTATGTTTTTAAATATGGCATTGCCTGTTTTTTAAATTATAATGAAACTCAAATTGGGCAGTTCCTTCAATTGATTGCGCCTTTCTGCAAAAATTTATTTGTGGAACAGCTAAGTGAAGAATTTCAGATTGAGACAGGCGCCAAAGAATATAAGTTTGGATATAATAAGATTGAAATAATAGAAGCTGATGTTGAAATATTTCGGCTGATCATGCTGAATGTTTCGCAGTCGGTTGCGCTCGATTATTATTCGCAACAAACAAACAAGTTGCTGGAAGAAACGAATAATCATACTCAGATTTTAGAAAGAAAAGGAAAGCTTGATATATCGGGAACCAATCTCACAAAATATATTGGCAAAACGCTTTATCTCAAAAACAGGATTTCAGAAAACCTCTACATTTTTGATTCGCCTGATGAGACATGGGAAAATGAAAACCTGAATAAAATAGATGTCGGGCTAAAGCGCACTTTTGATCTGCAGGAACGATTCAGGAATATTCAAGATAGCCTCGGCATTGTGAAAGAAAATCTTGAATTGTTTAAAGACATCATGCAATACCGCAACAGCAATCTGCTTGAATGGATTATTATAACATTAATTTTCGTGGAAGTGCTGAATCTTTTCTTTGAAAAATTCTTCAAACATTAATTATTGCTGAGAAAATTTGAGATTTTTCTATTGTCAGTTTAATTAAACCACAACGAGCATACAAACAAAACTACCAATTGCATAAGCAATCGTTACCCAAAAATTATCACTGTTTTTTCTTGCAAAACTTCTCTTGAATTTATCCATCACCTCTCTGTACATCACTTCACCGAGCAAAACAAATCGTGTGAACAAAGCAGAAAAAAACATGATTACAAAAGCGTAAATAAATGGAACTGCGTTAAGATGTGAATGTTGAAAAATGAATTTACAACAGCCAAGAATTGTGAAGACATTAATCGTAATTAAATAAGCCACCACAGCCATTGAGCTCACTTCATCTTTAAAGAACGATTGCAAATGATAAAAAATAACAACGAAAAAGTTTTTCATGCTTTTGCATTTTCTAATGAAAAAATAAAAAGATGGATCAGGAATTCTCAAATGCAAGCAAGCTATTCTACTTTTTTCATCGGGAGGTCAGTTAGTATCGTAAATGTAATTCTTTAATTGCATGAACTGTCTCTTCATTTCAAATTAATAATTTAATAATGAA
>CAIYPC010000694.1 GCA_903927975.1 uncultured Bacteroidota bacterium
GCATGATGAAATTTGGCCTGAACTAAAATCATTATTGAAGAGCAATGGCATTCAGGATTATTCTATTTTTTTAGATGAAGAGACAAATATTTTATTCGGCTGTCTTATTATCGAAAATGAAAATAAATTGGATGAACTGCCTCATTATCCTGTTATGAAAAAGTGGTGGGCTTATATGAAAGACATCATGGAAACAAATGAGGACAATTCGCCAATCAGCATTCCTTTGAAAGAAGTTTTTTACTTGCCATAAATATGATTCTATGCCATTAGATAAAAATAAAATTGAAGAACATAATCAATCCTTGCTAAAAGAACATCAACGCAAATTTAATTTTGTTTCTTCTGAAATTAATAACAAAGAAAACATTTTACAAAAGCTGATAGATTTTCAGATTGCCATTCCTTCATGGGCGCTTGGCTCAGGAGGCACGCGGTTCGGGCGTTTCAGCATTGGCGGAGAACCGCGCAATCTGGAAGAAAAGATTGAAGACATTGGTTTGCTTCATGCACTTAATAAATCAAGTGGTGCTATTTCTTTACATATTCCCTGGGACATTCCTGAAAACGCTTCTCACATAAAGTCATTGGCAGCGCAACATGGATTAAAGTTCGATGCCATGAACTCAAATACATTTCAGGATCAACCTGAACAAAAACTGAGTTACAAATTTGGTTCGATGCAGCATGTTGATAAAGCAGTTCGCAAACAAGCCGTTGATCATAATATTGAAGTGATAAAATATGGAAAGGAATTAGGATCGAAATCTCTGACTGTTTGGTTGAGTGATGGAAGTTGTTTCCCCGGTCAATTAAATTTTAGAAAAGCATTTCAGAATACATTGGAAAGTTTGCGCGAAGTGTATGATGCTTTGCCAGATGATTGGAAGGTATTTGTTGAGTACAAAGCGTATGAACCTAATTTTTATTCAACAACAGTAGGGGATTGGGGACAATCATTATTATATACAAGCAAGCTGGGAACGAAAGCATTTACATTGGTTGATCTTGGGCATCATCTGCCAAATGCAAATATTGAACAGATTGTTTCTCTATTATTAATGGAAGGAAAATTGGGCGGGTTTCATTTCAATGATTCAAAATATGGAGATGATGATCTTACTGTTGGAAGCATTCGTCCTTATCAGCTTTTTTTAATCTTTAATGAATTGATAGAAGGCATGGATGCAAAGAATATGAACCATGCAACAGATTTGGGATGGATGATTGATGCAAGCCATAATGTGAAAGATCCTTTGGAAGATTTGTTGCAATCAGTTGAAGCAATCATGATTTCTTATGCACAGGCATTATTGGTTGATAGAAAGAAATTAACTGAAGCGCAAAATAATAATGATGTAGTAAGCTGTCAGGAAATTTTGCAACAAGCATTTCGAACAGATGTTCGCTCTCTGGTTGCAGAAGCAAGATTGAAAGCGGGAGCTGCATTGGATCCAATTGAACTTTACCGCACAGAAAATACAAGAGAACATTTAATTAAAACAAGAGGCAGTAAAACGGTTGCAAGCGGATTATAAAATGAAAGTAACAGCCATATTTGATATCGGAAAAACAAACAAGAAGTTTTTTCTGTTTGATGAAAACTACAATATTGTTTTGAAGGAAAGTATTTCTTTTGATGAGATACTCGATGAGGATGGTTTCACTGCTGATAATCTTCCTGCCATTGAAGAATGGATTAAAAACATATTGAGGCGCATTATTAATGATCCACAATTTGAAATATCTGCTATTAATTTTTCTGCTTATGGTGCGAGCTTCGTTCATGTTGATGAAAATGGCAAACCCGTAACAGCACTTTATAATTATCTGAAGCCTTATCCAGAAAACATTTCCCAATCTTTTTTTAATAAATATGATAAGGAGAAAACAATTGCTGCCGAAACAGGTTCTCCATTTTCTGGTATGTTGAATTCCGGATTGCAATTGTATTGGCTCAAATATGCAAAGCCTGACATTTTTAAAAAGATAAAATGGTCGATGCATTTGCCGCAATACTTTAGTTATTTGTTGACTGGTGTTCCAGTTAGTGATCATACAAGTATTGGTTGTCACACAAGTCTTTGGAATTATAAAAAGAAAGATTATCACCATTGGGTTTACGAAGAAAACATTGATAAAATTTTACCAGACATCGCCTCTTCCGACAAAATATTTCAAACAACATTTGATGGTAAAGCTATAAATGTAGGGGCGGGGATTCATGATAGCTCCGGAGCGTTGTTGCCATATATATTGGCTGATAAAAAACCTTTCGTTCTCCTTTCTACTGGAACATGGAGCATTTCACTTAATCCATTCAGCGAAGAGTTTCTCACAGAAACTGACATGGAAAATAATTGTCTCAATTATATGCGAACAGATGGAAAACCTGTGAGAGCAGCAAGATTATTTCTTGGAAGAGAACATGAAGTGCAAGCACAGTTGTTGTGCGAACATTTTAAGAAAGAAAAAGATTATCATCAGCACATAAAATTTAATCAAGTAATTTTTGAAAAGCTAAAAAGTAATTATTCTATCTGCTATCGATTTGAAAATATTAACCTTGATAATGTTCAACCACTTGCAACGAGCTATGAAAGATTCTTAAATTTTGAAGAAGCTTATCATCAGTTAATAATAGAGCTTTCTGAATTGCAAATGAAATCTACAAAATTGGCGATAGGAAATACCGCCATTCATAAAATATATGTTGATGGTGGCTTTGCTGATAATGATATTTATATAAAACTTCTTGAGCGCAATTTCCCTCATTGTGAAATTATAATTGCACAATCACCTATTGGATCTGCATTAGGGGCAGCGATGATTACATCAAAATAAATTATTGAAAGCGATGTTGTCCGAGTGAAAAACATGGGAAAACAATTGTAGCCTTTGTTGACAAATGTTTCAATAGAAAATAGGTGCTTCAAAACACAAAGCAGCCAGACAATTTTGAACAATATAAAATGCAAGCTCAAATGCCGTAGGCATGGTATATCGGTAGAAAGTAAACTGTATCTTAAACAAGTGCCGTAGGCACGGAACGAAGGTTGACGCAAAATAAAAATTTATTTCCCTTTTCTCCGCGCAAGCAAGATAAAATGAAAGCCCGAATGTTGCATTTGATTGAGCCATCCCTACAGGGTTGGCTTAAGAAGCCAGAATTTTACTACCAACATTTCATCGCTACGCGATTAAGAAATGCAAATTGCTAAAATTTAAAAAATATAAATGTCGAATAAAATTTTAATCAGAGGACAATTGAAAACAAATATTCCCTACATGCAAACTTTTTCAATTTGCATGTAAGGAACCTAAATGAATTTATTAACGACGAACGTCTATATCAAAATTTACACCTGGTGGCGGTGGTGTATGATGCCGATCGTACCAATGTCTTGTATGGTGATGATATTGTCTATTATAATGCGACTCATAACATCCTGATAAAGAAAAAATAGCCAGGCACATTATCACGGCCAATCCCAATGTGTTTTTAATTATACTTTTCATTGTAAATATTTTTTATAGTTCTACTTAATAAAAAAACCTTGCCAAGAATGATACAGAGGGAAAAGGCATATTTGCAAGTATGGTGCGAAACAAATTTGTAGATAAAATTCCCCGCTTTTCTTATCTCTTCTTACCTTTCGGCAAAATAAATTGACATGAATTTTTTTGTAGATGAAAATATTGCGAGAGCAAAAACGATTGATACTTCTTTTTATACAGACAAAAATTTGTTTGAAGAAATGAAGGAGAGACTCTTCGCTTCTTCATGGCAATTTATTGGCAACACGGAATTGGTGAAAGATAATACAGATGTTTATCCCTTCTTTTTGCTTGAGAATTATATTGATGAACCATTAATGCTGACAAGAGATAAAAATAATATAGTTAGGCTGCTTTCAAATGTTTGCACGCATCGAGGTAATGTGGTTGCTGATAAACCCTGCAAATCAAACAACCTTCGTTGTAAATATCATGGCAGGCTTTTTCAGCTCGATGGAAAATTTGTCTCTATGCCTGAATTTAAAGAAGTAGAAAATTTTCCGACCGTTGAGGATGACCTTAAAAACATTCCATTATTACAGTGGGGCAAATGGCTTTTTGCTTCATTGAATAATAAATTGAATTCAGATTTATTTTTAAAAGAAATGATTGATAGAGTAGGGTGGCTCCCTGTCAATGACTTTGTTTTTCATCCTGAATTGTCAAAAGAGTTTACAGTGAAAGCGCACTGGGCATTGTATTGTGAAAATTATTTAGAGGGCTTTCATATCCCGTTCGTTCATGCGGGATTAAATTCGGTGATTGATTTCGGAAACTATACAACTGAAACTTTTAAATATTCAAATCTACAGTTGGGCATCGCAAAAGATGATGATGATTGTTTTGATCTGCCAACATCTTCTCCTGACTATGGAAAAAAAGTAGCTGCATATTATTTCTTTGTTTTCCCGAACATGATGTTCAATTTTTATCCATGGGGATTATCTGTTAATGTGGTGAAACCTGTTAGTACCACCGAGTCGAAAGTTTCTTTTTATATATATATACTCGATGAATCTAAATATAATTCAGGCGCAGGCTCCAATCTTGATACCGTAGAATTTGAAGATGAAGAAGTGGTAGAAAATGTTCAGAAGGGAATACGCTCACGTTTTTATGGTCATGGAAGATATTCCGTGACAAGAGAACAGGGCACACATCATTTTCATCGGATTATTGCTTCGTTGATGTAAGCTTTTCGCAAATTACTTTTACAATATTTTAACCTCAACGTTATTCAAGTTTTCTAAGATCAGTGGTAATTATGCTTTCACTTCACACAGATTCTAACGCATATCTTTTTTATGGTAAGAATTTCAATGCTATTTATTATTGTCATTTTATTTTTATCAGCATGTAACACTATTAGCAAGAAAAAAAGCAAAGACCCTTTTTATTTTTTTAGTGCGGCTTGGAATGAAGATTCCGTATTGCCCTATCAGATATGGTTTTCAAAAGACCAACATTTTAAATACACCATAACTCATAGAGATATCAATCTAGGTATAGTCAAAGAACACTATTCAGGAACTTTTATTAAAGTAGTTGACACGATTTATTTAAAATATCGCCATAATAAAGCACCACAGCAATTACAAAGCTTCCTCATAAAAGAAATTTCTGGAAACTATCTCATTCAGAATAACCTTGATAATTCAAGAAGGGTTTTTCTAAGAAAATACCGTTTGAATGAAAGCAGGGTATATTAAAGGATACAAAATACAAGAAACAAGTTGCTGTCTTTGCTAATCATGCAATCAATTATCAAATCAATCACAGTTAAGTCTTTCTTCTAGTAATTCTACGAGAACAGCATAGAATATTTACTTCTTATCCGTTAACATAACAATGTTAACGCTCCGCAGTCGTGTTATCTCCGATAAAAAAATTTAACGTGCCATTAAACTTCGGATATCAAATCCCTTCCAAATAAAAAATTAAAAACTAATGAAAACGAACTTCTTATTCCGTATTGCGATTTTTGCAGCTTGCGCAACCTTTGCAATCGCTTGTAAAAAAGACAACTCCAGTTCTTCAAATAGCAGCACCACAGCCACGTCTGTTCAAACAGCCGCTGATGACCAAACAATGGCTTCTAATGAAAGCGATGCCATCTCTAATGATGCTGATGCTGCTGTGAGCAGTTCCGCAACAACTGCTGGCGCTTCAATAGAAGGCTCCGTGAAAGCTGGTTCTTCTACATTGGGTATGGGGCCTTTAATGCCTTGCGATGCTACTATTTCATTCGACACTACTTCAGACACAAAATCACTTACAATCACTTATTCAGGCACCAGTTGCTGGGGTAATCGCTCACGCTCAGGAACTATAGTGATTTCGTTGCCTAAAGGAGTACATTGGAGAGATGTAGGCGCTGTGGTAACGTTAACTGTAGATGTTACAATAACTCGTAAAGATGGCAAAATCATCACTATTAAAGGTCAAAAGACGATTACAAACACAACAGGTGGTTTGTTAGTTGATCTTCCAAATCTTACTTCAATTACACGTGATATCGCCGCTAATTTCACCATCACATATCCGAATAATACAACACGTACATGGAATTCTTCAAAACATCGCGTGTTTACTTATAACGATGGCATCGTTCTTACAACAACAGGAACTCATAGTGATGGCACTAATGGTGATGTGGCTGAGTGGGGAACAAACCGTTTTGGTGTTGTTTTCGAATCAAGGATATCTGTGCCGAAAGTTATTGCACAATCTTGCGATTACAGGTTGACTGCCGGCGAGAACACTATTACAAGAGGGGATAATATTACTTCTGTCATCACTTACGGTCTTGATATAAATGGCAATCCAACATCTTGCCCTGGATTAGGAACTTATTATGCTCAATTGGTATGGAGCAATTCAGCTAATGGCAAAACATACACATTCATTTTCCCGTATTAATTCCCTTATTGAAACGGCTTACCTCACAGTAAATTTAGTCCCGCATATTTGCGGGACTTTTTTATTGCCATTATTATTTTTAGACTTTTGTATTAGCGGTCTCTTGCATTTTATCACACATCGTACATCACACATCAAATATCATACATCGTAAATCCTACATCATCTTCGCCACAATCTCTTTGAACAATTTGTAAGCAACCATAGCAGTGGTATTGTGAACATCTCTTATTGGATTATATTCTACAATATCAGCCCCTACAATGTTTGCTGGAATCTGTTGTATAATCGCTATCAACTGCCTTGTAGTGAGCCCACCTGGCTCATGGTGCGAAACTCCTGGCGCAAATGCAGGGTCAAGAACATCGATATCTAGTGACAGGTAAAGAGGACTTTTTAATTGGCTGATAAAACCCAGATTGAAATTCTTCATTTCAATAATCTTTACGCCAAACTTTTCAGCCTGCTTTCTTTGATGCGCATTTAAAGTACGTATGCCCACCTGCGTTAAAGAATTTATCTTTCCTTTTTCCATAATCCTTGCAAATGGAGAAGCGTGGGAAAAAGGATTATTGTCGAAGTTGTGATATAAATCCCCATGCGCATCTAAATGAAGGATTTTCAACTTCTCATACTTTTCTGAAAACGCATCAATAACCGGAAAGCTTATGGAATGGTCGCCGCCAATTGACAGAACCTTGCTTCCATCAGAAAGTAAATCTGCAATGGTCGATTTGATTTTTATAAAGGCATTCTCTGGCTTCATGTCATCAAAAAAAATATCGCCGATATCTTTACAGGCAATGCCTTCAATAATATCGTGACCATCCTCTGATGAAGTATTTGCAGAGCCATCTTTTTCCATCATCCTAATCCTCGGCGGCGCAAGAGCTGGACCTTTTAGGAAAGATGAATTTGCATCGTATGGAATGCCCAATACCTTAATCATGGTAACACGTTTTAATAAATTAGATCCAATAACTTATTTATTCTTTCTGCGGAAAGTAAAAGCCAAATAAATTCCCAGTAAAAGGAATAATGATGAAACAGCTTCTCTATATGTAAATTCTTTTTCGGGAATTGATTGGGTTGATTGTAAAAACAACTGAAAAATCATATTAAGCCCTGCAACGATCGCGATTGCAAATCCAGTATAGTATAATGTGCGTCTAAATTCTCTCCGTGTCATGGCGCAATTTACCTTCTTTTCATCTTTTCTTAACAAACCATCTATTTAGAAGCTTGTTATATAACTGAATAATGATTCTAGACTTTCCAAATGACGCCCCATGATTTCTATCTGGGGCTTTTATTATTGGCAAACTGCTTTTATGATCTTATAACAACTTATTCAGAGTTTCAAATCTTTCTCGTAAGAATGATTTGTCCGCAAACGTTTGCGACTGTAAACTCTGTTTTTGAGATATAGCCTTTGAAGAAATATCTATTATTGCTTTTAATATAACACATGAAGCCACTCCGATACCCTATTATAAAGAATAACTGGGTTTTAAAATTATTCAGCGACATATTAGAAAATGAGATTGAATATGATGTGCTTTTAAGCAGTGAACTGCTGGGAGAAAAGGGCTGGTGCGCAGTTGCAATCGATGTGAAAAAAGAATACGAAGATTTTATTGGTGGAATAATTTTCGACGGCAGCATTACTTCCAGTTTTAAGTTGAAATATAGAAAAGAAGATCTGACAGCAAAGATTCTTTATGACCTGATGAAAATTGCGGGTTCAAATTTTTCTATAGCATTTACTGAACTGGTTAAAGGCAGCACTCTTGAAGGGACTAAAATATCAGTGCCTGTTTTTGAGGATTATGAAAGATACCTGAACCAAATAATAAAAAACAGCAATTGATAGCCATGAGGTTTTTGAAATTAACCATTGGATTTTTGTTGGCATCGGCAGCTTACCTCAGCATGATGGTTCAATTCATATTGTTATCTGATAACACACTTACACTAACTGAATTTTTGACGAGGGAATTTATTTTGCTGTTTGTTCTCGTAATTGGGATTGTATTGTTCGGACGGAACAGAAGACGAAAAGCCCCACTTGGTTAATCCCTTTAATCTCGCACTTCTAAATAAATTTAAAGCATAGGAATCCCCGCTTTATTGTCTGTGCAGTCTTATTATTTCTGCAAATGAAGTTTATTCTAGTTTATTTTGCAACGCTGTTGTATCTGTGAACAGCTTCTCTCAACTCATTGTCTGTGTTTCTAGCTTTTTGGAAAAGCCTTTTTGCTTCGTGGTAGCCGTCTGTTTGAGTTAAGGCTCTTTTGTAGTTTGATGTTTCGTTGCCAAGCCTCTTTTTAAGAAGCTCTATTTTTTCTTCTAGGTCTTCAAAATTATCCATGGTTCGTGAAGTTAGCGAATCTTGGCTGTTATTTGCTTTCTTCTTTTTCAAGCATTTTATAATATTTCAGGATTGCTTCCTTTAATTCATTTTCTGTTTTCTTAGTAATCATAAAAAGTCTTTTCGATTCGTTGAAGCCGGCACCATGCTTAACTGCTTTTTCATAATATTTTATTTCATCCTTCAGGCGCTCTTTCAATTCCTGTATTCTAGCTCTATGCGATTGAAGGACATGCATAATTTGAAAGTGTTTTCTAATTCTAAATTACTGCATATATTTTTTTTGCTGAAATCATTAACACGCTACAAGGTTATTAGCATGTTATTTCTTGAATGTGCTTAGGCTTGTAATCGCGAGCTAAGGCATGTGTGTGATGCGATATTATTTCATCATGATATTATACCTGCGGATTGTTTCTTTCAATTCGTTTTCTGTGTTCTTTGCAGAGCGCAATATTATTTTAGAATCGTAGTAGCCGCCTTCCTGTGCAAAAACTTTCTTATAGTTTTCTTTTTGATCTGCAAGCCTTTTTTTAAGGAGTTCTATCTTTTCTTCGAGGTCTTCAATATTATCCATGTGCGCTAAAGCTACCCAAACTTTTTATCTATCTCAAAATTGATTTCAATCTTTCTTAACATATTGGGAAAGTCTCGATTGTAATATGCTATAATAAGAGTTCATTTTTTGTGTTAGTGGTTTAAAGTTCAGCCCCACGATTTCTATCTGGGGCTTTTTTGTTTTAATTAATTCGCCTATTTCGTTTATAACTTCTTCGACACTTTATTCCATTTTCCAAGCATAGATATTGCCCATCGGGGTTATATAAAATGATTTTGTTTTTTTGTATTCGTTGTTCCTTGGGCTGATATATTCAACTGGCTGACTCGCGTTGATATATTTTGTTTTGCTACCTTCCTTGTTATTAATATCTGGCACATATACCACAATTTTTCCATCGCTTCCTTTGTCAATTACTTTTGAAGGAGTACCCCAATGCTGGTAAAGCTCATTTTCAGTGTGCCCGACCCACGATTTCATTATCATCCGAGGCGTTGTGCAACCAATTAATGAAAGCAGGAATGCTGATAATAAAACCTTCTTTTTCATAAGCTATAGAGTTGCCAGTTTTTCATCAATCGCCTCTTGAATCTTTTCGCGGTGATATGAGTAATTGATATGACCGCTGATTAATTTCCATTGTCCTTTCCTGTGCTTCAATCCTTTGTTTATGAAAAGCAACCTGTTTGTTTCAAACACCAAAGTTTTGTTCCTAGCTATCACTTCAAACCTTTCAATGGTATCTGTTTTATAGATCAATTGAACCTTTAAGCGTATTAGCCTGCCATCAAGTTTAGGTGTTATCATAAAATTCATCAAGGCAATTTACTTTCTTTTCATCTTTCCTTAAAATGGAGATAATCTTTCGTATTAAGGCGATAGTCTTTTGTGTTATTTGATTCCCAGCAAAAGGAGCATGAAAATTTTTGGAGAGACTTAAATCTTTTATTGCTTAGTCAATTTATCATTTTTAAATACCCCGGAAAATGCAAGTGTATAATTACCGTTGGCGAATGGATAATGATAAAACAACTGACCATTAAAAAAGCCACTTACGAAGCCATTTGAGATATCCGTTATTGTTAACGATCCAACGGCGCTATCACTTACCTCTGTGTAAAAGCCTTGCATTAATAAACTATCTCTTAATAAAAAGCCGCCATAAGGAAGCGAAGAAGAAGGGAATTCCCCAACGCTCATTTTAGCAGCGGAGCTGCAATAAAAGAAAATACAATTAAAGCCACTAACATCGGAGCTATCCATTTCAAAGTAAAAACTTCCATCAGATCTTGTCTGGAAGAAAGAATGGTTTATTTGATGTTTTATGCCAGCGGTTATGATATAATTCTCTGGGCTTGCATTAATGGGAGGGCTGCTTTTGGTACAAGCAACAATATTAATAGCCCAATAAAAAAGAAAAATTAAGGGCATAAATAATTTCATAATTAAAGCTATAATATTTTTTGACTGCTTCAATAGCCCCGTTTCTAAAATATTTGTTTCGCCACTTTTTTAAAAATGAGCAAGCTGTGAAAGCAGGGGGAGCCGGCACAATCCTGTACCTCAACTAAAATATTAGATAAGCTTTATAAATTTGTTCCTATTTTTAATAAACTTATACTAACCTATTTGTCATTTTATGGCTTTGCTATGATACGATACAATAGTTTGAAAAGCAAATATTATTAGTATTATTAAATATGATTTAATAAACTGATTATAGTTAGTTTAATATAAGTTTAATTGAATTTAAATAATGACTAATATTGGCTATTTGTGCATCAAAAATCAATAAAATCATAGTTTGACCAATAGCCTTTTATAATTTGTATTTAATGTACTTATTATCTGATTTACAATATTTTCCAAGTCTCATCTTGTATAAATATTCGTATCAATATTCAGATATTGTATTTGAACAATATGAAAGCTATCAAAAAATGAGTTTCCGCAACCGATGCATCATCGCTGGAGCAAACGGATCTATCACATTGAGCATCCCTTTGATGGAAGGAAGGAATCAAAAAACGCTGATGAAGGATGTGAAAATGCAAGGCTCAAAATGGCAGGGGCAACATTGGAAAAGCATTGTGTCGTGCTACAATAAATCTCCCTGGTTCGAATTTTATAAAGATGAACTCGGTCAGCTTTATTCAAAAAAATTTACTTTTTTGGTTGATTGGAACCTTGCCTGTTTTGAATGGAGCATGAAAAAATTAAAGCTTTCCTGTCCAATTTCTTTAACCGAAAGTTTTGAAGAAAAGGTCGCCGAAGGAACAACTGATTTCAGGAATAAAATCCTTCCCAAGAATTATAAAAATTTTGAAGCCATTCGCTATCGTCAGGTTTTTGAAGATAAGATTGGTTTTCTGCCAAACCTTTCCATTTTGGATTTGCTTTTTTGCGAAGGGAAGGCGGCGGTTGATAAGTTGGAGGATTGATTGGGTTAAAAGATAGTGCTCAGAGTTGAAATGTTGATTGGTTGAAAAGTCGGGATCCCTAATTAATCAACCAATCAACTCTTCAACATTTCAACTCAATAACCAACCAACTTCTCACACTAATTCCATAAATTGCAAAGCCTCTAAAATTCCTCCCACTTGAAAAGCCACAACTAACTTCATCCTTCAATTTATTGTTTAAAGATTTCATTTAGAATGAAGAAATTCAGCGTTGCCATTATTTGCCTTTTTTGTTGCAGCATGCTGTTCGCGCAGCAAAAGCCGCAATACACGCAATACATGCTCAACAACTATATTCTTAATCCTGCCTTAAGTGGAATAGAAAGCTATACCGACATCAAGATCAGTCATCGGCATCAATGGGTTGGGCTGGATGGTGCTCCTGTTACCACCTACTTAACCGTCAACATGCCTCTTGGTAAAAATGACGAGAGACAAACAACATCCACCGTTCCAAAAGTTGGTGAGAACCCACGAGGTAAAAGTTATTGGGAAAACTATGAAGCTGCCAAACCGCATTCGGGGATAGGCCTCAACGTTATTGATGATCACACTGGGCCGCTCAATAATTTTGCTGCTTATGTTACTTATGCATATCATATCGGGCTTAGCCCAAAAACCAATCTGGCTGCGGGCTTTGGCGCGGGCGTCACCAACATGAGCCTCGATAGGGGAAAGCTTTTCTTTGAAACGCCGGTTGATCCCGCAGTTTATAATAGCGGCGACATTAATACCATCAAGCCTGATTTCAACGCTGGCATCTGGCTTTATTCTTCTGATTTTTATGTCGGTCTTTCTGCCCAGCAAATCATTCCCCAAAAAGTTTCTTTTATTGATAAAGAAGTGGTTCCTTATTATGGCAAAATGGTGCCGCATCTTTTTGCAACTGCGGGCTATCGCTTTTTGTTGAATGATGATGTGAACGTGATCCCATCGGTGATGGTGAAATATGTTTCGCCACTGCCTATTCAAATTGATTTCAATATTAAGCTGCTGTATCAAGAGTTTTTATGGATAGGAGCAAGCAAGCGCACCTACGATGGTTTTGCGGCAATGATTGGTGTGAATGCATCGAGCTCCATCAACATTGGATATTCTTATGATCTCACTACCTCCAGATTGAACACCGTCAGCAGCGGATCTCACGAAATTATTGTTGGCTTTTTATTGGGCAACAAATACGGTGACTGGTGCCCGAAAAGGGTTTGGTGATTGTCTTCCCAAAGTATATAAGGAAAATTTCTGGCGAGAAGGAAGAGATTCTTAGTCGACAATAATTCCGTTTTTAGGATATTTTCCCATACAGTTGAATAGGCTCATGCTATGTTCTTCTTATCTATAAGTGCGTCACAAGTGCGTCAA
>CAIYPC010000695.1 GCA_903927975.1 uncultured Bacteroidota bacterium
CAAAAAAAATATTTTCGATATTTTTCGGTTTGCGCGCAACAACTGTTTCTTTGTTTCTGGTTATATTCCAAATTGTCTGGTTAGAACCAACCCATAATGAATCCCCTTCGGGACAAAGAAGAACGATGGATCCGCTATTGTTTACATTAAAAAAATCGTTGAAAACATGTTTCACCTTAAAATCGTCTGAACGCAAGTAGTAGAACAGTTGGCTTTTTTCTGCACAAACAATAGCAGTATCGCCGAGCAAAGCCATCGTTTCCCTATTACTTGAAAAAGCTCCTTTTTGTTTAAGCGTAATGCCATGAGCATTGCTGGTAAATTCAAACCCATTTGTTGTAAGCACAGTACTATCGCTGGTTCTAAGAACAGCGTAATTAATAACATTCAATGCATTGCGATTTTTAGGCAGGTTTTCTGCAAGATTGAATGTTCTTATAGTTTTTTAAGCTTTACCTGAAAAATCCCTTCGGTAAATGTGCTTAAAAAAAACGTTGAGCTAACGCTGTCATAAATTAACCGTGTCCAAAAATGTCCTTTCTCTTTCATTGTAAAACGGGGAGTGAAACCAATTGAGTTCTTGGCAGCATCGAAAGTCAGCAAATAAAAAACTGAATTATATAGATAGTAAGCCTGATTATTAGGCTGATCCCAGTAAAAAGCTGCATCGATTATATTTTGATCTTTATCTATTATTCCCCTTCGGTCAACATTTACTTTTCTAAAAACATTCAGTCGTGCATCATATAAATGCAGGTTGTTTTTATCATCGACAATAAAACAATAATCCCCTGATTTCAAAAACTGTTTCCAGCGCCCGACAATATGTACATCTTTTTGCCAAACGCCCTCTTTATAATAAAGCAAAGTGCTATCGCGATTGCTCAGTGCAATAAAATCAGTCTTGTTAACCGGCAGAACCGCCTTAATACTTGCATTCCAGTTATGTTTTTTAGTAAGCTCATAAATGGGCAAGTTAAATTTATCGAAGAGCGCTAAGTTTGGGAAGTAGCCCTGCATCTCATAATAATAAATTGTATTCTTCAACGCATCGCTATACAATAAAGGCCTGCCATTTTTAACCGTATAAACCATACCAGCCCGGGTTCTTATCAATACCTTTTTTTCAGCCGGAATATTAAAAATGTTCAGCACAGTGTTCGATCCATTGGCACCATGGTTTAGCGAATCGAAAAAAAATGTTTTGAAAGAAGTGCCATCGTAGCGGATTAATCCATTTTGAGATCCGAGCCATAAATAACCTTCATCGTCGAAAGTCATTCCGATTATCGTGTTCTGCTGAAGCCCATTGCTAGTATTAAAATTCTGGATGCTGCAATCATCTTGTGCATATAATGCATACGGGGCAACAAATAGCAAAGCCCATAAAAACTTATATGCAATTAAAGCCCGTCTCAATGTTCAGGAAAAATTAATATTGTATAACTCGGTTAGCTTTTGGATCTCAAAAATATTATCGGTGCCAAGCTTTTTAAAGATCCTCGATTTATACGTTGCTATCGTTTGCTGTGCCACATCGAACTCGGCCGCAATCTCTTTTGTTTTAGCCCCTTTTAACATCAGTTCCAGTACTTTGAATTCATTCATCGACAAACTTTCGAAGATGTTATTTTCAACTTGTTTAGCAGGCAATTGGTTTCGGAGTTTTCTTAAGTTCTTGCTCACATACATGCCTCCTTCAAAAAAGACCTTAAGTGCTTGAATAATTTCACCCTCTTCTGATTTCTTGCTGAGAAACCCTGAGATATTGAACTGAAGAAGTTTCTTTCCAAACATTTCTTCCGATGCCATGCTGTAAATGAGAATAAGCAAATCAGGATATTTCTCTATTATTTGAGGAAGTACATCGAGTGAGCTGCCATCATCAAGGTTTAAGTCCAATATCAAATGAGTGAAGCCATCAGTTGGCAATCGTTGCATAAGCTCTTTTAGGGAGGAGGCTTGGGTGATTTGGCAATCAGAGAAGTTTAGGCTAATCAAATAATGCAGCCCCCTGGCAACGATGCTATGATCATCTGCGATGAGTATTTTCTTTATGATATTCAAGATAAAGGCTTTTGCTGTGTATTAATTTTAAAAAGGATAAGGTAAATTAACTACCGAGCACAAAAGCATCATAACATTTAGCTTGTAGTAATGATAAGACAAGCAACACTTCAATTTAAGACAAAATATAGATTTTAACTATTCTATTTTTGTGATGAATTTTTAGATAACAATAATTTAATAAACCATTCTATGAAACAGGAAATTAACCATTTCTCCTTTGCCCTAACTGCTGATAATAATGCCCAGGCATTGAAATCTACTAGTTCAAACTTGCTTTCTTCAAAACGAAAATGGATCATCCCTTTTCTTTTCTTAGCACTTTGCTATATAGCTTTTCGACTTTGTTATTCCTCGTCCAGATCTGAAACCGATAACCTGCAATTGGTGATTGTTGAAGTTGTGGTCGTAGTTATGTTATTCCTGATTTTATTTGCAATCTCAATTAGAATAAGAAAACAATCTACCACAGCCCAGAAAGAAGTCACCCAGTTAAGGAAACAACTTCAAAAAAAGGACGAGTCGCTTGAAAGCCTTGTTATGTTCAGCGAGCTGCAAAAAAGCAAACTAAAAAGTACTGCAATGTTAAAAGAGAAATTGATTTCTATTCTTTCCCACGACATGCGCGTTCCCTTTAATTCATTTAAAAAATTGATAAGCGACTATGAAAAAGGATTTATATCATCCCGCGTGTTCATCATCGGCATACTTGAAACCAAAAATGAATTGCTTAAAGTTGATGACACGATAATCAATCTGCTCAATTTGCCCGAGAAGGGAAAACCAGCGGCAAGCCGTGAATTTATCAGCCCGCAAAAGGTGAATGAAATAGTTGATTCTGCGATATTCTTATATAATAAATATACAAAAAACAAAAAAATAGATATCATTCCCTATATACAATTACCGGAAAACATGTGCCTGTGCATACCCGTCCGCGAATTAGGAATAATATTAAGGAGCCTAATATCAAACGCGATTAAGTTTTCAAAGTATGAAAGCATTATCATCATTACACTAAAAGCAGACACATCAGGATCTGTGGCAACACTAAGCGTAAAAGATTTCGGCAAAGGCATGCAATCATCTGCATTGAACTTAATGAACAGACCATGGGCATTATCTGGCATCGGCGCTCTTGATGAGTCTAGCCTTGGTGTTGGCTTGCGTATTGTTTTTGATGTGATTGAAAATAATAATCTACAGTATAGTATTGAAAGCGAAGTGGAAAAAGGGACCACGTTCTTGGTAAATATTCCACTAGTTACTTGCTAAAGAAACCAAACCATTATTCTATGAAAAACTAAAACCATTATCCTTATCCAGATGAAAAGTTAAACCGTTATCTATGAAAATCCAAAGTCCGTGTTCCTATTGAAAACCAAAAGCCCGTTTTTGAATCGCCCTATGAAAACTAAAAATCCAAATTGAAAGATCCTATTGAAAACCGAACCCTTATTCAATGAAAACTTCAAGATCCATTTTGAAAAATCCTATTGAAAACCTGATCTTGACACAATGAAAACTGCAAACTTATTTTTTTGATCTTCCGTTTAAAAAACTAGACCTTACCGTTTGCATTTTAAAAAACCTCTGGCAAGCCAGAGGTTTTTAATTATCACCAACCTATAGTCTGATTATATTATTTCTTGATTATTTTCTGGTTATAAACCGTTCCATTTTTTGCAACAATGTGAACAATATAATTTCCCGAAAGCAAATTGCTCAAGTTAATTGTGTTGTTACCCTGATGAAGCGTTGAAGTCATTACCAATCTCCCCAATTGATCAAAAATAATTGCTTTTGAATTTTCTGTCAGCTCATTTCCCTGAACATTCACAACGTCAATTACAGGGTTTGGCCACACAGAAATTTTTGAAGATGCAGAATTAGAAACAGATTTGATAATTGAATAATTAGACGAATTGTTATTATCCACTTCCCGAATGCGATAATAGTTGTTGCCAGAAACCGGGCTTGCGTCTATAAAAGAATAATCTGATTCGCTTTCACTGTAAGCAACATAAGCTAATGAAGACCATGTTTTGTCATCACTGCTTCTTTCAACGTAAAAACCATTTGTGTTATCAGCATCCGCAATGCCCCATTTAACAGAAACCTGATCATTGTTTAATGTAGCACTGAATGAAGACCATGTTATTGGCAATATTCCAAATGGAAAACTGCAAGAAGTGAGATCGTTACCAACGCCCGAAACACTTAATGTACCAACTAATAAAAGCGTAGATGTGTTTGTAAGCTCATAAAGTTTATTGCTGCTGGTTGTCATATAAATTTCGCCCAACGCATTAAAAGCAATGCCTTGAAAACCTGATGAACTTGCAGGAACTGCTGTTGTAGGTGCAATTAATTGCTTAGCAATAATGCTTGCTTGCGCTGTTGTAGGCAAAGGAGCAGATACTTTATATAAAGCATAATTTGATGTACTAGAAGTAACCATCCATAAATTTCCTAAACCATCTATTGCCATATCGCCGGAATTCTGCGTCGTGATGATAGTGCTTACGTTTGTGCCATATTGATCATAAATGTTGGAAGTGATGGTGGTCCATGTATTCAAAGTAATGTCATAAAAGTAAAGCTTCCCGTTTACATCACTGCAATAATAGCCCGTTCCGTTAAAGCTAACACAGCCTGAATGCACGGTGGCAGTCGTTGGACTTGAGGCCAATGTTGTGTAAGTATTTGAAGTTGGGTTATAAGAAATAAACTGCTGCGTGCCGGCACCTGGGTTCACTTTAAAATAATAGAATAATCCATTTACAGTATTATAACCAAGAGCATTCGCCTGATTTGGCGATGCACCTGTATAAGAAGCGGTATTTATTTGCGATCCCACTGCTGCGGTGGTTACGTTGACAGGATAAATTTGCCCGTTTGCGTTTACGCCGAAAATGTTGTTAGGGTTAGAACAAACCTGTGCTTTCGCATTTGGCATTATAACAATGCAAAGGGAAGCAAGGATGAAAGCACCGAAGTACTTTTTTGTTGACTGTGTAGATTTCTGTTTCATTTTTATAGGGTTGTGATAATTAATTAAAAAATGTAAATCCGAAATAGGATGAGGCTTAATTTCCAGGGATAAGTAAAAAACTTGGGAGGCTAAGGTTTCTAGGTAATTACCCAAACCATGCCGCAAAACATCTTGATGAAAATCAAGATATTACCTAATACCAAAAAGAGAAATACTCCGTATTTTGGAATTAAATTCTTTAATTAGGAGTACTTCTCTTTTTTGGGAAATTAATTCGCAGCCGTAAAAGACGCATGAATTGAGAAGCAAATGCTTATCTAGCGTACACTTTGAAGAAGCGAGTCTAGGCTTTGGTAGCTCTCGTAATGGATTGGAACAGTAAATGAAATGCCTGATTTTTTGAGCTTGATAAAGCCATCTGCATTCACTTTTGTTTTGCGGCTCAAGAGAAATTGCAAAGCATTATTGAGAATGCTATTAAGGCTTAGAGAGAAAGAAACAGGAACATAAAAACTATCAAGCTTTGGGATGTTGATGGTTGAATCGAGCAGATCATGAGCAACCTGTTTATCGTTCAACATCAAGTTTATATCAGCTTGTTTCAACTGCAATGGAAAGTTGTTTGGATTATAGAATTTCACGTTCGCAGAAACGATGGATTCATTGCCCATGTTTTTGTTTATTTGTAAATTTTCAAAACCCAGATATTGTGGCTGTAAAGGTTTTGAACATGAGAATATGAAAAAGAAAGATGTGATCACTAAAAATAAAGCACCTTGATTTTTTTTCATGCTGCAATGTAAAAGAAGCGAAGCAAACAATTAGTTAAAGTGAAAATTTGATCTGAATAAAAATGAATTTGATAACTTGGCATTATGCCTTCCTTTAAAACAACAAATATCTTCAATGATTTTTTTAATAGCGAAAAATCGGGAGGCTTATTGCTCATTATCTGCACCATCGCTTCTATCATCATTGCAAACACTTCTATCAGTAATGGATACCTGCATTTCTGGCATTCAAATATCAACCTATCGTTTGCAAATGTTCCATTAAATTATTCCGTTGAATATTGGATAAACGATGGGCTGATGGCGATTTTCTTTTTAATGGTTGGGCTTGAAATCGAACGCGAGCTTTATATCGGCGAGCTCTCTGATTTTAAAAATGCTTTGCTTCCCATTCTAGCAGCCGTTGGCGGAATGGAGATCCCTGCGCTGTTTCATTTCCTCTTTAATCATGGCACAGCAACCCAATCTGGCATTGGCATTCCGATGGCAACGGATATTGCATTTGCATTAGGTATTCTATCTCTTGCAGGAAATAAAATCCCGCCTTCAGTAAAAATATTTTTAGCAGCACTTGCCATCATTGACGATCTGGGTGCTGTTATTATCATCGCAGTGTTTTATACAAAAAGTCTATCGCTTATTTATCTTTCAATCGCGTTGGGCATTTTTGTTTTGTTGTTGATTTTTAATAAGCTTAAAATAAAATCGCTTTTCTTTTATATTATACCGGGCATATTAATGTGGTATTTCATGCTCA
>CAIYPC010000696.1 GCA_903927975.1 uncultured Bacteroidota bacterium
AAAAGATGATGATGATAACGGACCGCATTTCGATAAAGATTATACAGGCACACTTGGTGATGGCAAAGCAAAAATTAAAATCAAAAGCAGTTTTGGGGATGTGAGATTATCATATACCGGTATGACGAAAGATGAAGAAGAAAAAGAACGCGCTGAGAAAAAAGAACACAAAGAAAAAAAGGAAAAGAAAGAAAAAAAGGAAGAGAAGGAATCTGAAGAATCAAAATAGATTTGTTATCAACCAAATAAATTAATAACACTGCTGCAACTTCTACATTAACCAGACAGATAAAATCTCAACAAGTGCTTACTAAATAAAATTAGTAGGCACTTGTTGTTTTAATGAAGGTCTGCATGTTTCCTTACTCAATTGCCAATTACTCGGGTCGTCATTGCGAGGCTCTGCGAAGCAATCTGATCTACGAATAGCTGAATGTTTCAATTCTAGGATCGGATTGCTTCGTTCCTCGCAATGACGCCCATCTCTCAAACTGAATTTATCGATCTTAATTCTTAGAGATCTTTCCTATTGGTTTCTATCATCAACAATTTTATGCTAATTTTTTATTTGCGCGAAATAATCAACAGGTTTAACTTGTTGATTATTTTTTATATGAAACCTTCTGCATAATATGTTTGATAATACCATCAGCTTCGCTCAGCAAAAAGATAAAGAAGATGTTCTAAAACATTTTCGTTCCGAATTTTATTTTCCTCAGCACAATGGAAATGATGCTATTTATTTTTGCGGTAATTCATTGGGGCTTCAACCAAAAAATGTAAATGCTGCGATTCAGCAGGAACTACAGGATTGGCAACAGATTGCCATCGGAGGCTATCTTCATGCAAAAAACCCTTGGCTTTATTATCAGCATAATTTTTCAAAGCCATTGGCAAAAATTGTGGGCTGCAAGGAAAATGAAGTAACGGTGATGAACACACTAACCGTGAACCTTCATTTGATGATGCTTTCTTTTTATCGACCTACAAAAGAGAAATATAAAATAATGATGGAAGCCAGTGCTTTTCCATCCGATCAATATGCAGTAGAAACACAAATTAAATTTCATGGATTCAATCCTGATGATGCGATTATAGAAATTGCCCCGAAAGAAGGAGAGAAAATTATTAATGAAGAAGATATTATTGAAGCAATCAATCAGCATAAAGATTCGCTTGCATTGGTTTTGTTTGGCGGCATCAATTATTATAGCGGACAATTATTTGATATGAAAAAGATTACAGCCGCCGCTCACAAAGCTGGAGCTGTGGCAGGTTTTGATTTAGCGCATGTTGCTGGCAACGTGCCGTTGCAATTGCATGATTGGGATATTGATTTTGCAGTATGGTGTTCTTATAAATATTTGAATGCTGGGCCTGGTGCGGTTGGCGGAACATATATACATGAACGTTATGCTGATGATATTAATCACACACGCCTTGCAGGCTGGTGGGGAAATGATGAAGCGACAAGATTTAAAATGGAGAAAGGATTCATTGCAAAACCGGATGCAAGTGGGTGGAATATTAGCACAGCGCAGGTTTTTAATATGGTTGCATTAAAGGCTTCGCTGGAATTATTTGAGAGAACAGATATGAAAACAATCAGAGAAAAAAGTTTTGAGCTGACATCTTATCTCGAATTTCTCTTGCATCAACTTTCAAATATAAATTTTGAGATCATCACGCCATTAGAACCTGAGCGCAGAGGCGCACAATTGTCTTTATATTTTAGAGAACGAGGAAAAGAGATCCATAAAAAAATGATTGATTCAGGAATCATTGTTGATTATCGGGAGCCTGGCGTTATAAGAGTTGCGCCTTCGCCATTATATAATTCGTTTGAAGATGTGTTCAGGTTTTATGAAATCTTAAAGAACTTCAACCAATAAAATTTAACTGAAGAGACTGAGAAAATATATCTCGCAAAGGCGCAACGCCGCTACGCATTTCTTTGCGCCTTTGCGCCGTTGCGAGATATTAGTCTTTTTCTCTCCACGGTTATTAGTATCTTAATCGCATGAAAATCCCTAAACTTTTCACTCACCTTACTTTTTATGTATTGCTCGCATTGGTGCTTGCAGTGTTGCTTGGTTATTTTTATCCGGCGATCGCAGTAAAAGCAGAACCCCTCGGGACAACATTTGTGAGCGTTATCAAAGTATTTATTCCTCCGATTATTTTTCTCACCATTGTAACGGGCATCAGCGGCATGAGCAATCTAAAAAAGGTTGGAAGGATTGGTGTGAAAGCACTTTTGTATTTTGAAATTGTAACTACATTATCATTGGCGATTGGTATTGTGCTGGCACATTTTATTAAGCCCGGAAAAATTGGCAAATCAGGGTTGGCTGTTTCTGATGCATCGAAATATACGAAGCACGCAACAACAAGTTTCGACTGGAAGCAATTTTTTCTGTCTAATCTAACATTGCAGGTTTTGTTGTTCGCGATTATAGTTGGCATTATCGTGAGCATGATCAGACAACGTGAATTAATTCTTTCCTATTTAGAACCGATTACAAAATTTGTTTTTAAATTATTGAAGTACGTGATGTATCTCGCTCCCATCGGAGCTTTCGGCGGTATGGCATTCACGATCGGAAAATTCGGTATTAAAACTTTATTGCCTTTGGCAAAATTGATGTTGACTGTTTACTCTACCATGGCTGTTTTTATTTTTGTCGTTCTCGGATTGATACTTCGATATTACAAACTCAGCATCTTTACATATTTAGCAAATATTAAAGAAGAAATATTGATAGTGCTGGGAACATCTTCATCTGAAGCTGCGCTTCCATCATTGATGAACAAACTAGAAAAAATGGGATGCAGCAAACCTGTTGTTGGTCTCGTAGTGCCAACGGGTTATTCATTTAATCTCGATGGAACTTCTATTTATCTTTCTATGTCAACTATTTTTTTGGCACAGTTATATAATGTGAACCTTACACCGGGCGAAATGATTTCTATACTTGGCATTTTAATGATCACATCAAAAGGCGCAGCGGGTGTAACTGGAAGTGGTTTTATTATACTCGCATCAACGCTTACGGCTATC
Organism: uncultured Bacteroidota bacterium; assembly: GCA_903927975.1. Taxonomy (GTDB): domain Bacteria; phylum Bacteroidota; class Bacteroidia; order Chitinophagales; family Chitinophagaceae; genus Puia. Next base: position 3,062 of record CAIYPC010000696.1, read on the forward strand.
CAAAAAATTCCTGTTGAGGGATTGGCATTTTTATTAGCGATAGATAAATTTATGAGCGAGGCAAGAGCCATCACAAATATTATCGGCAATGGAGTTGCTACATTGGTGATCGCAAAAAGCGAAGGAGATTTTAAACCGGAAATAAAACCAGCATAATAAATGATTTTATAAAATCATCAGGACGTGAAGGCATCAGACGGCTTCGACAACATTCCTAAATTTGTTATGCACTTACAGCCGTCAGATGCCTGCTGAATGTCTTGAGTTTTGCATCTCGACCTCAGAAATAAAATTATCTGCTCCCGAAATCTTGCGTCCAGTAATCGCCATCCCCTCCGGCGCCCATCTCTTTAAATGACGGATCCATAATATTCATACAATGTCCTTCACTTTGAAGCCATGCGTTCATCACAGATTGTTCATCAGGATAACCGAGTGCAATATTTTCTCCATAAGATGACCATATATAGCCCGCTTTCGTGATGCGGTCACCGGGAGAAGAATTATCTAATCCAGTATGGCTGAAATAATTATTCGTGTTCATATCCTTGCTGTGCGCAAGGGCAACTTGCGCTAAGGTGTCGTTCCAAACAAGCACTTTTACAGGCGGCATAACAGTTGTTCCGCAGGTGCAACCCTTTGCACGAACAGCATTGACCAATTGCAGCATTAATGAATTACTGCTATCTGTTGAATCAATTGAATTTTTTGTGTCTGTTGATGGAGAACTGCTTTCTTTTTTGCAGGAATAAAAAACGAGAGATAGACCAATTAGGAACAGAAAAACTTTTTTTGTTTTCATAAGTGGGATTTTGCAGCAATATGAAACAAAAATTGCACCAAAAATTTCCTAATTATTGGATGAGAGGATTTTTTTATCGATGGGTGTATTGAATTTTGCAGTATCCTTTAAATCATTATCGTCAGAGACGATAAAATAATAGTGCGAGGCGAGGACGCCTCGCACAGCCTGTTGACGCAATATTTTTTATGATAGATAATTTGACATCTCTTTCTGATATTTTTTTGAGACAGTACCTGCTTTTTCTGCAAAATCTTCTTTATCAGAGGCGAAAATAATTGCACGGCTTGCATTCACTAATATCCCACAATCAGCGTTCATTGCTTTTTCGGAAATATCTTTCAAACTTCCACCTTGAGCACCTACACCCGGAACAAGATAAAAATGATGCGGCGTTAATTTTCGGATTTTTTCAAATTCACTTGCTTGCGTGGCACCTATAACGAACATCGTGTTTTCAGGTGTGCCCCACCGTGAAACTGTTTTCAAAACTTTCTCATATAAAAAATCATCGCCTGTTTTCTGCAATTCAAAATCTTTCGCACCATCGTTTGATGTGAGTCCCAGGACTATTGCCCATTTTCCTTTGTATGCGAGAAAAGGTTTCACGCTATCCTCGCCCATATATGGAGCGACCGTAATCGAATCAAAATTCATCGCTTCAAAAAATGCCTTTGCATATTGTGTTGATGTGTTTCCAATATCACCGCGTTTGGCATCTGCAATTTTAAAATGGGTTGAAGGAATATACTCAACCGTTTTTCGCATCGCTTCCCATCCTTTCAAACCTTCGGCTTCATAAAATGCAGTATTGATTTTATATGCTACACAAAAATCTTTTGTAGCGTCTATTATTTGTTTATTGAATTCAAAAATGGGATCTTCAAATGAGAGCAGGTGCTTTGGGATTTTTGTAATGTCCGTATCGAGACCAACGCAGAGATATGATTTTTTAAACTGAATCTGTTCAACGAGATGGCTTCGCGTCATCCTTGAATATTCTTTTGCAAAGAACGTAAATAATAAGCAAAGAACAGAAAGAAGTTTTGCTCAAAAAAGATTGGGATAATCTGATATAATCCCGTCGACTCCGAGTTTTTTTAGTCGCTCGATGTTTTCTTTATCATCCACTGTCCATGGGATTACTTTAATATTTTGCTGATGGCATTGTTTCAACAAAGCATTATCAACCAAAGAATACTCAGGACTATAAATCGTTGGGATAAAACCAAGTTCTTTCAATTGAATTTCTAAATCGCGTTTATCAAAACCCTCAATCAACAATGCCGTTTTTATGGAAGGATATTTTTGATGAATGATCTGCAATGTTCTGATATCAAAAGATTGGATAATAACTCTTTCAGCAATTTTTTTTGATTCAATCACGTTCATCAATAACCGAACAAACTCCTCAGGCAAAGGATGGTAAATATTATCAGTAACAGCCAGCGATTTTGTTTCGATATTATAAAAAGGCAAAGAGCGTTTTTGAGCAACACAATATGTTTTCACACTATCAATCAAATCGCTCAGCAAAGGTTTATGAACAGCCAGTTTTTGTTGATGAGGAAATTTTGGATAAGGCTTCAATCCAACATCAAATTTTTGGATCTCAGCATAATCCATTTTGTACAACACGTAATTTTTTTCTTCTCCGGCATTTATATAAGTGCCATCTGGCTTTGTAGTGATGTCATGATTAAAATAAGGATCGTGAGAAATAACTACCAGATTGTCCTTGGTAATATGTGTATCCATTTCAAGCGTGGTCACTCCAATGTCAAGCGCCTTAAGCATGGCAGGGATTGTATTCTCTGGCATCAATCCTCTGCAGCCGCGATGACCTTCTTTATCAAACGCGGGAAAATTGGGTGAAGAAGAAAGAGAGTTGCCCGCCATTTTTTTTGATGTTGAACAGGATAATAAAAAGAGTGAAGCAAGAAATATTTTTCTGACTAGTAAAAATTTCTTGCTCATTTGTTAAAAACTTTTGACGCTCTTTCTTTCATCTCTTCGGCGACTGCTTTAGCATCTGCGTCCTGTTCACCTAAATGATGAATGATATTTTCATAACTTTTTTCATCTCTGTTCTGGCTCAATTTAAAAACATGTTGCACAGAAGCTATTTCAATTTCAAATGCAATAATAGCCTGCATCATTTTATCTACATATTCCTTGTCCATTCTTTGTACCAACGATGGAGAGTGCGCATTGTTCTCAAATTTCTCAGTGAGCTTTGTAAGAACCTCAAGCAATTTTTCTTCGCTTAAAAATTTTAATATACCGCTTGCATGAACCGCCTGATAATTCCACGTGCTTGCTCCTTTTTTGTCCTGATACCAGCTTGCGCTCACATAAGTATGCGGTCCATAAAAAATGGCGAGCACTTGTTGATTATTTGAAAATGCATTGGTATGATCTTGCTTTCGCATCGCATGTGCCAATAGAAATATTTTATCGTCTCTTTCTTCAATCAGTACAGGTATATGTGTGGCAACGGGTTTATTATTTTTATCTACTCCGCATAAAATAATAAAAGGATGCGCATGCATGAAATCAGTAACTTCTTTTTCAGAAGATGCTTTAAAGTAAGGAATGTTGTACATGATGTAAAGATAATAATTTGGTGAATGGTCAATGGTGTATTGTGAATGAAATTTGTGCCGTTCATATTTGATAATTATTTAAAAGGGGAATAGTTCATCGATAAAATTCCTATATTCATATCTCATCTCCACCAAAATTAATTTATGAAAAACATCTATACATTTTGCATCTGCATTATAATAGCATTAAAACTTTCAGCGAATACGACTGACACAACGAGATATAGTATCTTGACTTCGGGACTACCTTCAGGCAAACAAATATCGTGGCAGGATAATAAAAATGACCATCATTATTATTATGAATTTAATGATCGCGGTCGTGGGCCTTCCATCACACAAGCAATCACCACAAATGATGATGGCATTGTTACGAAAGAAGAAATCACTGGCGTTGATTATTATAAAACACCGGTGAACGAAATTTTTTATACGAAAGACAATAAAGCTTTTTGGAAAAATAAATTTGAAAATGATTCGGCAACATTTACAAACCAAACTTATTCTGATATCAACGGAACGCCCGCTTCAATCGAACTGCTATTAAAAATGCTTCGTTCTTCTTCAACCAAACAATTAGATGTTTTGCCTGCAGGCTCAAGAGATTTTAAAGTGACGGCAGAAAATGAAATCTCAAACGGGCAGCAAAAATTGCAAGTTGAACTAATCGCATTCTCAGGTTTTGGTGGAGCACCGCAATATTCATGGTTCACGAAAGATGGCAGCTTCTTCGCTTCTTTGGCTGATTGGTCGTCGATCATCAAACATGGGTTTGAAAAAAATGCTGATGAATTATTGACCATACAAAAAAAATATGAACAACAATTTTATACTGACCTCGCCAATAAAATAACACAAAAAAATATTGCTGGTATTGCCATCAAAAATGTAAGTGTCTTCAATTCAAAAACAGGAACGGCTTCGTTAAACAATACGGTGCTTATAAAAAACGGCAAGGTTGAAAAGATAGGAATCTCGTCGTCAATAACCGTTCCTTCTTCTTACAAAATCATTGATGGCTCTGGAAAATTTTTGATGCCCGGATTATGGGAAATGCATGGTCATTTTGATCAGAGCTCAGGTCCTTTTATGATTGCACAAGGCGTTACCAATTTGCGCGATATGGGCAATGGTCCTTCTTTGCTAACAGTTAGGGAACAAATAAATAAAGATTCTATTCTTGGTCCGAACATCACTTATATCTCAGGCTTTATTGATCAGGCTGGTCCTTATGCCGGACCAACAGGAGCCATCATTCATAATTTAGATGAAGGATTGAAAGCAATTGACGATTATAAAAAGAAAGGTTATGATCAGATAAAATTATACAGTTCTATAAAGCCTGAATGGGTGAAACCCTTGGCGGCAAAAGCTCATAGTCTTGGCATGCGTGTGTGCGGGCATATTCCTTCGCACATGACGGCAAGCCAGGCAATTGATGCGGGCTATAATGAAGTGACGCATATCAATATGCTAATGCTGAATTTTTTTGGCGACACTGTTGAAACGCGCAACATGAACCGCTTTAAGCTGGTTGGAGAAAAAGGTTATACGATTGATTTGAAAGGTGCAGAAGCGCAAGCACTGATCAAAAAAATGAAAGATAAAAATATTGCTCACGATCCAACAATCACAACGTTTGAAGATATGTTTATCGGTTTGCCAGGTAAACCATCAGAGGCGTATCTTCCCATCCTTGCATATCTTCCTGCGGAAGTAAAAAGATCTGCGATGTCAGGAGGTTTTATCGGCGAGGATTCAGAAATAGAAAGCTATAGAAAATCGTATGACACGATGAAAAAAATGATAAAGGAATTATACGATAATAAAATAACGATTGTTGCAGGTACTGATGGAGGAATCGTTCAACATGAACTTGAAATGTATGTTGATTGTGGAATTCCAAATGCGGATGCTTTAAGAATGGCAACGATTGTGCCTGCGAAATTAACAGGCAAAGACAATTTACTTGGCAGTATTGAAGAAGGAAAAATTGCCAACATGATTTTGGTTGACGGAAATCCATTAATGAACATGCATGATATCAGGAAAATATTTCTCACCATCAAAGAAGGCAAAATATATTCACCGAAGGATATTTATGCAGCTTATGGTTGGAAGTATTATTATTAAAGATGTTCGATGGTAGATGATGGATGGGCGAGTTTGAATTCGGTTTTGAGAAATAAAATAATACATCCGGATATTTTCAGAATTTTTTTATTAAACTTTTGCCATGAAAAAAATATTTTTAGTTCTCTTATTTATCAGTCTGCTTTTTCAATCTGCCAATTCTCAAAATGACAGATTGGATACACAGACAAAAGATTCTTTGATAATACAAAAGAATCCGAGTGGAGAAAGTAACCAATACAAAGCTGCTCTGGGAATTCTCTTAATTGCATTTTCATGCGTGATGATCGGAACGATAATTGTTGGAGCTTTTGCAGTTGTCTTTATATTGTTATCAATCCTTGTTTTAATTTCAATCGGAGTGTTATCTACATCCATTATTGCAGGATTATATAAAAAATCTATCGCCTACGGCTTCAAGACTTTTCTATTAATCAGTTGCTCCTGTTTTGGTGGTGTTATTGGGGCAGTCAGTTTGTTCTTTATATCAAAAATTGAAGCACTGCGTCTAACTCATCAAACTTCTTTAATCATCGGAACGGCAAGCGGATTGATAGGGGGTATTTTGATGGGGCTTATTGTTTTCAAGCTCTTACAATTGTTTCTAAATTATTTCAAACAGAAATTTCGTCTAAATTAATTTATGTTAAACTCGACTATCGACCATCCATCATCGAACAACTTCTCAAACTATCTCAGCCACTCTCTCCAAACCAATATGTGCATTCAGCATCGAAATGCTGCGCACTGTAGAGGAAGCAAAATCTGCAAATGCTTTTTTTGAAATCGCGTCATCGCTCATCATTGCTGGAACACCAATATCACCCCCTTCACGAATATTTTGTACGAGGGGAATTTGACCAAGGAAGGGAAGATCATATTCATCAGCTAATTTTTTCCCGCCATCTTTTCCAAAAATATAATATTTATTATCGGGCAATTCCGCGGGGGTGAAATAGCTCATGTTCTCAACAAGTCCGATAACAGGAACTTTCAATTGCGCTTGACCAAACATCGCAATTCCTTTTTTTGCATCAGCAAGTGCAACATCCTGCGGCGTTGTAACAACAACCACACCTGTAACTGGAACAGTTTGCATCAACGTTAAATGAATGTCACCTGTGCCTGGTGGCATATCAATCACCAGATAATCAAGATCGCCCCAAAGCACATCGCTCACAAACTGTTTGATAGCGCTGCTTGCCATCGGACCTCGCCACACCACGGCATTTTTTTCATCTACCAACAAACCGATGCTCATTAATTTTATGCCATATTGTTCAAGCGGCAGAATCATTCCTTTTCCATTCACGTCCATCATTTTTGGTCGCTCACCGCGAACACCAAACATGATCGGAACGCTTGGTCCATAAATATCTGCATCCATCAATCCAACACTCGCACCGCCTTGCGATAATGCAAGCGCAAGATTTGCTGCCACTGTGCTTTTACCGACACCACCTTTTCCACTCACTACCGCAATAATATATTTCACATTTGGTAATAAAATATCATTCGTCTTTCTATTGCTTGTTGTGTTCGCTGTAAACTTCACATTCACCATCGCATCTTTATTCACCAGCAACTTGATTGCATTCACACAAGCATTTTTTATCATGTCTTTCATTGGGCATGCGGGCGTTGTGAGCACCACCGTAAATGAAACATAATTTCCTTCAATAGAAATATCTTTCACCATATTCAGCGTTACAATATCTTTACCCAGATCAGGCTCTTGAACATTGCTCAGCGC
>CAIYPC010000697.1 GCA_903927975.1 uncultured Bacteroidota bacterium
ATAATAAATATTTCCTAAATGCCCGCCATCACTACTTGCCCATTCTCCATGATACCAGGGACCTTCCACAATTTTGTTGAATGCCTTGCCGGGATTATTTTGTTCCGCCGCTTTATAAGAATTCCATGCGCCCCAGCAATCTTCCGCATCGAATGTTCCGCCAACCCACAACATGGCAGGCTGTAGATTTTTTGTTGCAACACGTGCATCGCGTGCCTTCCACCACGAATCATAATTTGGGTGCGCATATAAATCTTTCCAAAACGCAATGCTATCCCCTAAAAGTTTTGCAAGATTTTTTAATGATCCTGTTTCTAAATAAAATTTATAATTGTCTGATGTGTGATAATAAAGCCCGGTTGGGCCAACTGTGGTTGGCGCTGGTCGTGGCTTACCGAATGATGAATAAAATGAAAAGGCGTCCATTTGAAAGAATGCTCCATTGTGATGAAAGTCATCACCAATAAACCAATTGGTAACTGCGGCTTGCGGGCTCACTGCTTTTAATGCGGGATGATTGCTCGCTGCCGCGAGTGTTGAATAAAAACCTGGATAAGAACCACCGAACACACCAACCTTTCCGTTATTATGCGGAATGTTTTTTATAATCCAATCAATTGCATCATAAGTATCGCTCGCTTCATCAGTTTCTTTTCCTTTTTTATTTGGGTTGAAAGGGCGGATGTCTTCAAATTTTCCTTGACTCATCCATCGTCCGCGAACATCCTGTGTCACGATGATATATCCTTCTTTGAAATATTCTTTTTTATACGACTTCCACCAAGCCTGCCAATTGTTTTCTCCATAAGGTGCGCACGAATAAGGTGTTCTTTGCAATAGAATCGGATGTGTTTCTGTGCTGTCTTTTGGTATATAAAAAGAAGTGAACAATTCAACACCGTCACGAACAGGGATATATTTTTCCACCTTATAATAATTATCCCGTATCCATGCGCTGTCCTGGGAATAAGTTTGGAATGAAAAAGCAGTTAACAATAAAAGGATCAAAAATTTCATAACATTTTTTTTTAGCGGTGTGATTTGGTTACTAACCTATATTTTTATAGCCACATTTTCAAAACACTTAAATTCGGATCTAAATTTAAACCTTTCAACATGTTCAACAGAAGAAAATTTTTGCAATCCTCTTTGCTAAGTTCCATTGGTCTCACACTTGGCAAAAAAATTTTTGCAAACGAGCGACCTTATCCGGTTATTAAAAACAATCCCATTGTCATCTCCACTTGGGATGCGGGTCTTGCAGCAAACAAAGACGCATGGAAAATTTTAGGAAGCGGCGGTCGTGCACTTGATGCAGTAGAAGCTGGTGTAATGGTTACTGAATCTGAACAAAGCTGTTGTGTTGGTCTTGGTGCAAATCCTGACCGAGATGGCTTTGTTACACTCGATGCATCTATTATGGATGAAAATTTTAATTGTGGCAGCGTAGCATTTCTCGAGCGCATCAAACATCCTATTTCTGTTGCGAGAAGAGTGATGGAAAAAACGCCGCATGTAATGCTCGTTGGCAGCGGCGCACAAGAATTTGCAGTTGCTGAAGGCTTTCCGTTGGAAGAAGAAAAACTTTCTGACGATGCGGAAAAGAATTATAAAGAATGGTTGAAGAAATCGGAGTACAAACCAATCATCAATATTGAGAATAAAAAGAGCAGCGCATTTGCTCCTGCAAAAGTAAATGGCGAATGGAACCACGATACCATAGGCATGGTAGCGATGGATGCACAAGGAAACCTCAGTGGCAGTTGCACCACAAGCGGAATGGGCTTTAAAATGCGTGGAAGGTTGGGCGACTCTCCAATTATCGGCGCTGGGCTTTTTGTTGATAATGAAGTGGGCGCAGTAACAGCAACCGGTCAGGGTGAAGATGTGATAAGGATTTGCGGGTCGCATACGGTTATTGAATTCATGCGACAAGGATTATCTCCTGAAGAAGCTTGCAAAAAAACTGTGGAGCGGATTATGAAAATAAAAGGAGAAGCTGCAAAACAGATTCAGGTTGCGTTCATAGCATTGAATAAAAAAGGACAAGTGGGTGCGTATGCAATCCAAAAAGGATTTAGCTATGCGTTGAAAACTAATAAAGAAGAAAAAATGGTTTCAGCAAAGAGTGTTCTTAATGGCAGTGATAAATGGTGAGGAGGGCTATGAGCTTCTGTTCTTGCAATACCAAGAATATCTTTTAGTCATGAAAATCGAATTGAAGAACTGTAAACTCAAAACTGTAAACTGGAAACTATCATGCCTAACCGAATTTCACACATCCTACATCACACATCATAAATCGTACATCTGCAATGTCTTTCAAACTCGAAATATGTTCTTTCAATTTGCAATCAGCATTGATTGCGCAAAAAGTTGGTTCGCATCGTGTGGAGCTTTGCGCAGATGCGCATGAGGGCGGAACAACACCAAGCTCCGGTATTATCAAAACAGCGAGAGAGAAATTGCATATTCAATTATATCCAATCATTCGCCCACGAGGTGGGGATTTTTTATTTGATGATGATGAGTTTGAAATGATGAAGCATGATATTTCATTGTGTAAGCAACTTGGTTGCGATGGCGTGGTGATTGGGATGTTGAACACAGATGGAACGATTGATAAAAAAAGATGTGCGAAATTAGTTGAGCTTGCTTATCCAATGGGCGTAACATTTCATCGTGCATTTGATAGATGTGCAAATCCATTTGAAGCATTGGAAGATATTATTGATATTGGCTGCGAGCGTATTCTAACATCTGGTCAGTATCCAACAGCAATCGAAGGTGCGCAGTTGATAAATGAATTGATTAGGCAAGCAGAAACCCGCATCATCATTATGCCAGGCTCTGGTGTTCGTTCAAATAATATTCTTGAGCTGAAAGAAAAAACAGGTGCAGAAGAATTTCATACTTCCGCAAGAACGCTTGTAAAAAGCAACATGCAGTTTATTAATGAAAGCATGAAAGAAGATCTATCTACTTACTTTGCCAATGAAAATGAGATAAGCGAAATACTTCGATTGCTTGCTGGGGGAGGGCAGTGAGTTGTGAGTGGTAAGTATTAAATAGTAAGCAGTAAGTAGTGAATATTCTCTTTGACCATTCACCATTCACCCCCTAATAAATCAAACAAAATAAAAATGAAACAAACATTATTGATAATTGCTGCAACAATTATTGGTATGCAGTTCGCGCAAGCACAACAGAAAAGTTTTACGGAGGAACAATTGAATGACATCATCACATTTGCTGCTGTTGATCCATTGCAAAAAGTTTTTAAAGAGACTGCATTTTTTGAACCGACAGAAGCAGTTGCTGATGTTGCAAGAGGAGAACATGCAAGTTTCCAATTTGCATTAAGAAGTACCAAGACATTAAAGCACGTAAGCCTTTCAGTTGTTCAGTTATCAAGAAACACAGATTTGTTTTCTAAAAATACTTTTGCTGGTTTTGTTGGCTACACAAGAGTTGGAAGACCGTTGCCAAATCCTTCAAAGGACAGACTCAGCCCTGTCTCTGGGTTTTTTCCTGATCCGATTCTGGATACAACGGTAATGGACATACGCAATTTCACCACGCAGCCAATCTGGCTCACGATTAATATTCCTGTTGATTTTCCGGCAGGTGATTATAGCGCTCTGCTTACAATTAAAGGAAGTATAGATGGGCAGAGCTTTTCAATGAGCAAACGTTTTTTGGTGAAGGTTTATAATGTGACGATTAATAAAACAAGTTTGTTGGTAACGAATTGGTTTGGTCTTGGTAAAAATCAATTGAAGCAATTGAGTGGAGGAAAAGATTCTGTTGAGTTCTCCGGCAATTATTGGAAATGGCTTCGTGTTGCTGCTAAAAAAATGAAAGAGTATGATCAGAATGTTATCATGACCCCTGTTTTTGCACTCACGGGAATCACGGTCAATAAAAATAAATTCTCTTTTGATTTTTCAAAATTTGACAGGTTTGTTCAAACTTTTGCTGATGAAGGAACACTTGGAAGAATTGAAGGCGGGCATATAGGAGGAAGAATGGGAAATTGGTATGCACAGTTTGGGGTATATGCGCCATATATGCAAAACGATTCTTTGAAATTTAGGAATATGGTTGTCACAGATTCTGCAGCACAGAATTTTTACAAACAATTTATTCCAGCACTTATTGCACATCTTAGAGAAAAAGGGTGGGACAAAATTTATCTGCAGCATGTTTGCGATGAGCCGGAACCTGGCAATGAAAAAACTTATGCAGAGATTGCTTCTTATATTAAATCCATATCGCCAGATATAAAATTGATTGATGCAGTTCATTCGCACGGCGTGAATAATACAGTGGATGTGTGGGTGCCGCAACTTGATTTTTATGACAGCGATTATGTTTTTTATAAAGAAAGACAACAAGCGGGCAATGAAGTTTGGTTTTACACTTGCCTATCTCCGCAAGGCGAATATGCAAACCGTTTTATTGAATTGCCTTTGATTAAAACGCGCATCCTCCATTGGATAAATTTTCGATTCGGTGCAACGGGCTATCTACATTGGGGTTGGGATTTTTGGAGCGATAATTGTTTTGACGAAACTGCGGGCATCATACCAGAAGCAGGAAATATTATGCCGGGCGGAGATGCGTTTATTACTTATCCGGGCAATGGAAAAATCTTAAGCTCTATTCGCCTCGAAGCGATGAGAGATGGAATTGTAGATTATGAGTTGCTGAAAATGTTGGAAGAAAAAAAGCCAGCAATCGCAAAAGAAGTTTGCAGGCAAGTGGTTTATGAATTTGCTAAATATGATACAGATATAAAAGGATTTCGGGCGAAGAGGAAATTTATTTTACAACAGCTAAGTAGTGAGTAGCAAGTGGTCAGTGGTAAGTAGTAAGTGATGGGTCATTGACCACTTACCACTTATCACTTTCCACTGACAACTCACCACTCACAACTCACCCCATCATCATGCAAAAAAGAAAATTAGGAAATACAGATTTAGAATTTGCGCCGCTAGCATTGGGTAGTAATGTTTTTGGCTGGACGATTGATGAAGCCACTTCATTTAAAGTGCTTGATGCCTTTGAAGATGCGGGCTTTAGTTTTATCGACACCGCAGATGTTTATTCACGATGGGCACCAGGAAATACCGGTGGTGAATCTGAAACCATCATTGGCAAATGGATGAGGCAAAAAAGCAATCGCAATAAAATAATTGTTGCAACAAAAGTAGGTTCTGATATGGGTCAGGGACATAAAGACCTCAGCAAAAAATATATATTAAAAGCAGTAGAAGATTCTCTGTTGCGATTGCAAACGGATTATATTGATTTATACCAAACCCACTGGGATGATGATGTGACACCTGTTGATGAAACGCTCGAAGCATATTCGCAATTGGTGAAACAAGGAAAAGTGAAATGGATTGGTGCATCGAATCTTTCTGTCGATAGGTTAAAGAAATCTTTGGAAGCGAGTAAAAAATATGGCTATCCTTCTTATCAATCTTTTCAACCGGGCTATAATTTATATGACCGCGAAGAATATGAAAAAGAAATTGAGCCGATTTGTATTGAGAATAATCTAGGTGTTATCACTTACTATTCGTTGGCAAGTGGATTTCTCTCCGGCAAATACAGATCAGAAAATGATTTGCACAAAAGCAAGCGCGGCGGCGGAATAAAGAAATATTTGAATGACCGTGGCTTGAAGATTTTGCGTGCGCTTGATGAAGTGGCAAAACAAAATAATACCAATCCTTCTTCCATTGCCATCGCTTGGGTGCTTTCACGGCAAGGTATAACCGCACCCATTTCAAGCGCTACTTCAGTTGAGCAATTAAATGAATTGATAAAGGCAACTGAAATTAATTTGGATGCTGCTGCGGTGGAGCTGTTGAATAAAGCGAGTGGTTATTAATGTGTTTGAGAGAAAGCTAAATTTACTTTGTGTGTTGCACGTCATTGCGAGGCTCTGCGAAGCAATCTGATCTTGGAATAGAAAGAGATTGCTATTTGTAAAGCGGATTGCTTCGCAGAACCTCGCAATGACGGATCGATAAGTTTGCAGCACAGTTTTGCTCAACTTTCCAACCAATAACTAATCAACATTCTTCGCGCCGTTGCGCCTTTGCGAGAGAAAAATAAAAAACCCTTTGCTATAATCTCTTACAGCAAAGGGTCCTATCAAAAAAAGATAATTTCTTATTTCACCTTCACTTTAATCGTTGCGGCTAGTTTTGCACCATAAGAGCGGTGAATGCCATCAGCATATTGAAGTGTGAGCTTGTGCTCTCCAGGTGTGAGATTGATTTCCGCTCCTGTTTGCGCTTTTCCAAAATGCAAATGCGTTGAATCTTTAATAACAACCACTCCGGCAGCAATTGAATCGCCTGCATCAATCAACAGATGATGATGACCTGATGCTGGTTTGATTGTTCCTGCGGTGTCAAGCGCAATGCCTTCAACACCAAACTCAACTTTCAACGGCGACTTAACTGTTTCTCCATCTTTCAAATTTTTGAAGAAAACTTTTGCGCCTGCGGGCACATCAGGAAGAGCTGTGCTCATCTGCGGTGAATCCACCGCTTTGTGCGTTGTGTCGGCACTCACTGTTGCCGCTGTTGTCTCTGCTGTAGCAGCCTTGTCGCCGCTACCACTGCAAGCTGCTAATCCGATGATTAAAGCCAACGGAAGAAAACTAACTTTTTTCATGTTGAATTTTATTTTTAAGAATTGAAAATAATGCAATGCAAAATCTAGGATAGATTTAATTTTTGGGACGAACTTTATTAACTGTCGGTTTTATAAACGGTAAGTTAGAAGAGTGGGGCTAAGTTAACACAAAATATTATTCCCTCACCCAAACTGTTTTGTCTTCAATCGGTCTGCGCTTGCCGGCAACTGATGGCGTTTCCACATATCCCAGATAAAAAAAGCCTAGCAATTTATCTTCTTTGGCAAGACCAAAAAATTCTTTTGCTTCTTCATCGAATGTTGTCCCGCCAGTTGTCCAGTAGCCACCAATTCCATAAACTGCTGTTGACAAATAAATATTCTGGACCGCAGCAGCAACAGCGGCAATTTCCTCGAACTCTGGTATTGATACTTCAATGCTGCGCTTCATGCCGATGGAAATAATATGTGAGGCTAAAAGTGGCGTAGCTAATAATTTTTCATATACCATGTCCTTGAATCTATCGCCTGCATTTTTTTTATACATCTCTGCCTGGAACGATGCGAACTTTTTTAATCCTTCATTGGTGAAAACAGAAAACCGCCAAGGCTCTGTGTTTTTATGATTGGGTGCCCAATTTGCATTTTCAAGCACCTGCATCACAATTTCATCAGGTATATGTTTGCCCGGCACAAACTGTTTTGGAAAAACGCTCCTGCGCGATTTTATTAATAAATTTAATTGTGCAGGTTCTATTGCCACATTGTTTAATACATCCATTGCGTAAATTCTTTTTAATGAGAGCGCAATTTAGGGATAAAAATTTCAGCATGGATTTGGCAATGTGCATCTGGCTGTATTCAATTATTAATTAATAATTATTACTTAATAATTTCTCCTCCGTGGTTCTCTGTGAAAATCTCTGTGCTCCTCTGTGTAGTTCAGTTGTATTTTCTCACAATTGTCTGAATCGCAGATTAAGCTGATTTATGGATTTCGCAGACTTGGTATTAGGGCTTTCTCAGTGCAATCATTTAATCCTAAAATCTGCGATTCAGACATCGTGCAATTATTAATTCTCTCCGCGGTTCTCTGTGCAAATCTCCGTGGCACTCTGTGTAGTTCAGTTGTATTTTTTAAATCATTTCTCAAACATTTCATATTTCTTGCTGTTGAACCAGTTCTCGCAATCTTTGCCGAATAGAAAAATGATTGCTATTATCTGCAACACAATCTTCACTGCCCAAATCGAAATTTCAAGAATGCCCATGTTGACCTTTGGGCTGAAGAATGAAATAATCACTGATATGAAAGCGATAGCAAACCATATTTTCAATACGTTTCTTGCCCATTTCTTGCACAAACCCATTTGTTTGATGAATATAATCATCGCTATATATGCGGCTGCAGCCACGCACCATCCCAGTACTAAAAAATTGGAACTAATACTAAGTTTGATGTTGTTGATAATAAAAATAATCACTGATAGGAACACGCTCGCGTACAACAGGTTTTTTGCAGCAATAAAATTTTTCGGTTTGTGAAAGATGGGATCATCAGGTGTCATTGCAGACTTTTTATTTGCAAGTTAAGTTTTGAGTATTAAATAATATTTTTTTGTCTATTGGTTGCTATCCTCATCGACAAACTTTGCTTAGTACGATTATTTGAATGGCTCGGTTTCGATAGACTGGGACACCTATTCATAGAAAAAACGATGACCATTATTCCTTTTCCATGGTTCGTGAGGACACGAACCCTTTTCAATTGATGCAATTTCGATTCGTGAGAATACGACCCGAGGCATCGGAGACATGAGTATTCTTGAAATGCTTGACTTAGTAATTTTGAATATTCAAAAACCATTTTCGGGTTCAATCTTCATTCCTTACTCCAAAATTAAGTTCTTTCGGATATTTAAAAAGAGGTTTAATCCCTTCGCCGTAAATTGTAAAATCAGCATTTTTTTTTACATTGACTTCTATAGCATCTTGTGTTGTATATTCTCGTGTTTCTTTGGAAAGCCCCTTTATAAAGACGCCACTTGTGTCAGACTTTACTATAAATCCACAGAATATAGCTTCATCGTCTTTATATTCTAATTGAAAAATTACTTTTTTATCGTGCGTAACAACTTCTATTACTTTGTCGTCAAAATTAAAATCATATCCTTGAGGATCATACATCTTCATCTGATTCCTATTCAAATTAATTATGGTATTGCCTTTTGAATCTTTTAGAATAAAATCTGTAACTAATTTATTGTTTACCACTTTAAGTGTCATAAGGTCTTTCGTATCTCCATTTTTCAAAACTTCATCAAATGTGAAAACTCCATCATAGGCTAAAACTACTACTCCTGTATTTTTAATTCGTAGTTTTGGATAAATAATGAAATCGCTGCTAATAATCGCCAAATTAGATTTCATTCTTTTTTCTTCGTTTTCACTATATTTTTCATAAACAGAAAATGATGCAGAACAAATAGTTGCAAGAACACTTAGAATGAAAATTACTCTTGTTCTTCCATCCTTCTTTTTATTGCGGATATTAATGCCCTGGAGAATTGTGATTGTGGCAGTTATCGCCGTAATGACGAGAAATACTATAAACATCTGTTAGCTTTGGGTATGTAAATATACAACAGACACTCC
>CAIYPC010000698.1 GCA_903927975.1 uncultured Bacteroidota bacterium
CGTTATCATCATCATCTTTTTCTGCCGAAATTTTGAATTCAGTACTGTTATGAAAGCTTCCAAAACTTGTGTGGACTGCAAAGCTTGCCGACAATTCCTTTTGAACAACTAATCTAATTGTTGAATAAGATTCGTTCAAAATAAGTTCTTCAATATTGTTACCAACGTTGAATTGTACATGACCGGAAAATTCAATATTAAGTTTTACAGTTCCGCTTATTTTGCCAACCACGGTTCTGTCATCAAACTTAAAGGAGAGTTTGCCATTGTGCACATCGCCAATGTCCGCTTTGCCAAATTCAACAGAAATTGCTTCCACATTATCCAGATTGCCCGCCGTTAAGCTGCCGAATTTACTGGTGAGGTTCGCCAATCCTTTAAAATCAGGAACCGTTGTTTTTCCAAAACTGTTTTCGAGCGACAAAGGATTTGTTGCTGGCATATACACCACATAATTGACATGGAACTGTTGGTTGTTATTATTATGCCTGTTACGATTTCTATTGTTATCCTTATCATCATCGCCGTCATCATCATTGTCATCGCCATTGTGATTGCCGCCGTTGATATGGATATCTGTTTTAAAGCGCACCACGTTGTCCGATTGTGAATCTGATACTTTAATATGATCTAAAATGTATTGCGCCTTATCGTCGCTTGTTGCTTTCGCATACATTTCAATATCAACTTTAAATTCACTTTTGTCCCAGGTGTTGATGATGACATCACCAAATGAATTTTCAATTTTGAGTTTCTCAGTTGCGCTAACGGTGTACGATTTGCTGATGGTTTTTATTTTCTCCGAGCCATCGGTTTTGTCCCCGGCACGGCTCATTGCAGGCATTGCGATAAGCACTGCGAGAGCCAGAATTTTAAATGGATTGATATGCTTTGTCATACGCTGATTTTTTTGAATGGTTGAGTTGTTTGATAATTTGTAGCTGATGGTTTAGTAGCTGCATCTGCAGTTGCAGGTTTTGGATCATCGCTTCCAGTACTTCTTCGCTATTTTGTTTTTTTGATAATCTATCTTCTAATGAATGATATACGCTGTCAAGTTTATTTACATCGCCGGAAAATTGTTTGTACAATAGCGGCTCATCTTTTGACATGGTTTTTAATTCTCTGTGCTTTATTTCAACAAGCTTTGCAAAGTGATACATTTCTTCTTTTGCGTTTGCTTCCGCATCATCAACAACATCATTTGTTTTCTTGTCAGCTTGTTTCTTAATATCATTTGTTGTAGCTATTTGCGGAGTTGATTTCTCATCAATCTTTGGAGCAACTGTTGTTGTATCTATCTTTTTTTCAGGCACTGTTGGTTTAACTGTTGCAATTTCTGAACTGTTATTAGGCTTCACTTCATTGCTATGATTTGTCCTCATCAGGAACCAAGCCCCAAGCGCTACCAAAACCACGGCCGCTGCGGCGGCGCTCCATTTCATAAAATTCATTTTCACCACAGGCGTCTCTATTTTTTTTTCAGGAAAAACTTTATACTGAATATTATCCCACACTTTTGGTGTTGGCATTTGATCATCAAAATCTCCCCGATTGTCATTAATGAATTGATCTAATCTTGTGCTCATGATATTCCTCCTTGTTTTATCAAACCAATTAATTTTTGTTTTGCTCTCATGTACTGCGTCCTTACTGTAGCGTGCGTCACATTTAATATCTCTGCTATTTCTTCGTGATCATAGCCCTCAAACAAGTAAAGCGTCAGCACCGTTCTATATCCATTCGGCAACAACTTCACTGCCTTTTTTATTTCTTCCACTTTCAGTTGAACATCTTTTTCATCCAGCGTCTCTTCGTTAGGCACTTCTGCAACTTGTGTTTTATCGATATCAATCAGGTCCATTTTCTTTTTGCGTAGATGGTTGATCGATTTATTTATTACAATCTTTTTAAGCCACGCACCAAAAGTTGACCGATATTCAAAACTATTTAGCGAGGCGAATGCATCCACAAAAGCATCCTGCAAAATATCTTCCGCATCGCCCGAATTGTTCACTATGCGAAGGCTTGTGTTGAACATTGCCTTGGCATATTTCTGGTAAAGATCAGCATAGCTCTTGCGGTCGCCTTGCTTGCACTTTTCAACCAGTTCATCGTGTAGTATCGGAGCAGTTATTTCCAAAAAAGCCTGCATTTTAGTGTTATATGATTAAAAGACACGGTCATGTTGCGCATGTTGCATGAGGGGTAAAAAAAGTTTATAAGGCTAAAGGTATGAGGTTTAGGGCGGAAGGCTTGAGGTTGATGGTTCAGAGTTCAGAGTTCAGAGTTCATGGCAGGAAAGCCATATTATCATGAACCGTTTTTCCATGAACTATTATCCATGAACCATGAACTTTTTTTGATACCGGCTAAGTTTCCAGCTTTCCTTGGAAAGAATGAGGCATCAGACGGCTTTAACAGCATTTATAAATTTATCGCCCTTTTACAGCCGTCAGATGCCTTTTAAAGTCAGCAATACCAAAAATTTTATCGCACAGTAGCAAAAAACGATTCTGAATTTATTGTGCTATCAATACGTGTTTTCGTGTGCGTGCTAAAATTATATGAGTAAGGAACGCCGGTAGATTTTGAGACAATGATTTCACCCTCGCCTCGTCCTTCCATAAAAGGAGTAGTTGCATTTTCACTTGCCCATCCTGAAATAGAAGAGGAAAGTTTCACAAATAATGAATCACCACTGATTTTGTTTATTGCATACATATTGCTCAATTTAACCGGAGCTTTATTAGTCAGCGTTATATCTCTTATCCAACTATCCCCTAATGCCTCTTTGTGATTTGGTGCGATGGAAAACAGTTGATTCAAATTGTCTGCAAATATTTTTTCGCCCACCTCATCTTTCAACAGATATCTTACTTCTTTTTTATCGCTGCCTGATAAAACCGCGACGCTATCAATAAGTTTTTCAAAACCGTTTACTTCCAAAACTGATCCTTTTCTATTTATCCAAATATCTAAAGATTGACCTTTTGTAAGCCCTCTCAAATAATATATAAATTGAAAAGTATTATCTTCTGATGTTTGTTTTGATGGTAAGATATCAAGCCGATAAATTTTTGTAATACCCTTTATAGCTATGCTTACTGGCGGGCGAACAATTCTTGTACCGCCAAAAGTCAATTTCAAAAGATAAAGGCTGTCAACTGAACGCAGCAGCTTCAAATTCATATTTACTTTTTCTGAAGAAGCTCCTGATTGTTTGGTAAGCGTTATTGAATAATCTCTGGAAGAATCTGGATTGAAAGAAAAATTTTCGTTCACTAAACTTCGTTGACGACAGGCTTGAAAGAAAAATAAACTTAAGAAAATAAGATAAGACAGGTATCGCATGCTAGTGATTTTTATATTGGGTTGATGGTTCATGGTAAGGAAACGCATCATCAAGAACCGTTCACTATGAACTATGAACCATTATCCTTAAACTTCAAACTTGAAACCTTAAACCTCTACCTCACCAACACAACCGTACCCTTCAACACAAATAATTCTCCTGTATCACAAATCAGTTCGGCCATATAAACATAAGTGCCTGTTGGGGCAGACTGGCCTTTGTAATTTCCATCCCATGCATTTGAGGCATCATCAATATTAATATTCTTTCTTTCAAAAATAATCTCACCCCATCTTCCAAAAATTCTGAAAGATTTTATTATCCTCACTCCTTTTCCTTTAATATAAAACAGATCGTTCTTTCCATTATTGTCAGGTGAAAAAGCACTTGGCACATACACGTGCCCTTGATCGCAAGTGAGCTTCACCACCACCGTGTCATAAGCAGCACAATCATATTTATTTTTTACTGTAACAATATATGCCGTTGTTCCTCTAGGTGTAGCCATCGTAGAAGCACAATCGGCGCAACTCAAATCTTCAGGCGGTGCCCAATTCCATTGCGTCACATCGCTGCTCGCTGTTGCGTTTAATTGGATAGTCGTTCCCGTTAACGCATCTATATCAGGGCCTGCATTCACTAAAGGAAGTTGCTCAACATTGATATGCACTGTTTCAGTATCAGTAAAACAATTGTAAGCATCGTATCCCACTACCGTAAATGCGGCAGCAGATGCAGGCATCGCAACAGGGTTCGAAATAGTTGTGCTGTTCAATCCATTTCCACTGATCCAATTATAAGAATTTGCGCCAGTGGCAGGCAACATAATGCTGCTTCCTTTGCAAACAAAAGTATCAGCAGGAATTTTTACTTTAAACGGTTTTGCTACTTTGATGATTGCAGAATCTGTGCTTGAACAATTGAAATTATTTGTTGCGAGAACAACATACGTCACATCATCAGTCGGCGATGCAATCGGCGAAGCCGATTTATTATTATCCAAACCGTTTGCTGGCGACCATGAATAACTCACCCCATCTTGAACATTCAACTGAACAGAATTTCCGAGACAAAGCACCGACTGTTTTGGTGAAAGATTAATATTTGGATTTAGATGAACGATGAGATTATCATTCGCAGTGTCATAACAACCAAAATGATTTATGATGAGAGAAACATTATAATTTTTCGGGTCATTGAAAATTTGCTTCGGCGGATTTTGCAATGAAGAAATATTTCCGTTGCCAAAATTCCAAAGCCATATAATGCTATCAGTTAAAGTTGATGCACCGTTGAACTGCACAGATCCATTAGCGCAGAGTTCCTGCGGACCGGTAATGGATGCAATTGCTTTCGGAACAATCAAAATACTATCCATTGCCGTTTTCACGCAGCCATAAGGAGATTGTACAGTCACGCTCATATAGCTTTTGCCATAGCGGTTATATGTAAACGAAGGGGAGCTGATGTTAGACGTATCAGCAATATTGCCCGTACCAAAATCCCAATGATATTGCAAAGGCTGCTGCTGTTGTTCCGCGAAGCTGAATACAACAGGATCAGAAAAAGTCACCATACCCGGTCCGCAAAGTTTTGCAGGCGTTTTATTTATTTTGATCCCCAATGAATCTATAACCACTTTTTGGTTAAGGTAAGAAAGCAATGAGCATCCACTCGAATCCGTCATAATCAACGAAGGCGAATAAATTCCCGGCGACAAATATGAATGCGTTGAGAAACTATCTTTTGTTTGATTGACAATGCCATCACCAAAATCCCACACAAATGCACTTGCGTTTTGAATCTGTGCAGTGAGCGTAATTGTCTTTGACAAACAACCGAAAAACGCATCTGCGTTCAGTTTTGCGAAAGGCGCTTTCACAATAATCGAATCAACTGTTGTATCAGTTGTTCCATTATAACCATAGCCATACATTATTATTTTGTAAGTGCCCGCATTGTAATAAGTGTGGTTTGGATTATTTTGATTATCAGCTTTGCTGCCATCACCAAAATCCCACGAAACGCTCAATGCATTTGAAGATGTGTTGGTGAAATGCACAATCACCGGCGGGCATGTGCTTGCGCTCACATAAGTTTTGTTGAAAGAAAATTGCGTGTTGATAATCTTGACGTTTATTATCTGGATGCTCGTATCACGGCAATGTGTATCCGGATTAATCGCGATCAGCTTAACAGTATCTACCGCAGTATTGGTATAAGTATGTGTTGGCGAATAATCTGTTGATGTGGTCCCATCACCAAAAATCCAGAGGTATTGTGTATTGTAGCTATTAAAGACATTTGTATTATTGGAAAATGTAACGGGCGAATTTGGAGTAACGTTTGCTGGACTGTATGTAAATGCAGATTTTGGTCCGCTGGGATTTGCATAGTGAGAAGGATTATCATTATAATAATTCGCGCTGTTGTCAAAACAACCGTCGCCATCTGTTACTTTCAATTGAACAAAATATTGCCCAGGGGCAGCATATTTATGAAATTCTGTACCGCCTTGAACTTCAGTTATACTTGTTCCATCACCAAAATCCCATTGCCATGTTTTAATGGGCGAATTATTACCTGCAATGGATGTGTCTTGAATAATTACCGGATAAGAAAAGCATGGGCTACTTTCAACCAATTTAAATCCTGCTTTAGGACCATTTATTTTCATCGGGATAAAATTGGAAGTGTCGTTGCACCCGAAATATGCAGAAGTGCTTATAATGCGTAAATCTTTTTTTGTGGGATCTAAATCAGTTATAGTCCAGTTGGTCGAATTTTGCCAAACTACATTTTGAAACGGATAACCATTATAACCGAAGCTCGTAGAATCGCCATATTGCATCGCAAAAAGATTATAATAATTACCATATCCAAAATATGGACTCGGTGCCGGGTTTGTTTCCATATTAGAAATAGATATGACAGACATATCATTTGCGCAGGTGCTTGTAATGTTTGCAGATAATATTGGCTGTTGTTTCAAAAGCACATAAACAATGGTTGAATCTCTCACTGAGCATTGGCCGTTGGTATTTGTTAGAACCACTTTGTATGTGCCTGTTTTTGCATAAGTATGAGTCAACTTTTGTGAAACATTGCTGGTAAAATGTGGAGTGCCATCTCCAAAATCCCAGTCCCAGGTTAATGCTTTGTACGAAGTATCATTAAACGTTACCACGTTCCGCATTCCATCACAAGTGTTTTGAGCAGTTAATATTTTGGGGAATGGTGGCAGCACTTTGATGTAAAACTGCTTCGCAAGTGTATCAGGACACAATCCGTAGTAACCGTTATTAATGATCAATGTAACGGTATAGAGAGAATCTTTGAGATATTGGTGGGTTGCAGTAGAATAGTATTGGGTGGAATAACCACCACCTCCCTCTCCAAAATCCCATTGATAGTACCCACCACCCCCACCGGTTGTTGTAAAATTCACCGGGGTGTTGCCGCAGATAGTTGTAGAAGATGCCTGAAAATCGAACGGGACCTTATTCTGAACGACAACAGAAAACAAACTGGTAACCGTACCAGAACACCCTTGCTTGGTCACGTATTTTAAAGTGGCAGTGAAAGTTCCTGCCTTTACATAAGTGTGTTGTGGTTGAGCAATAGTGGAAGTAGTGCCATCTCCAAAATCCCATTGATAACTTGTAATGGAATCCGTTGCATACACTATAAAAGTTACTGGTACGCTATCGCAAGCAACTAAATAATTTGTGTTAATTACTCCTATTGAAACATTTACGGGTCCTGTATAAACGCTTTGAGACTCCGTTGCGCTGCATCCTGCCGAATTTGTCACAGTCAATTGTACGGTGTGGTTCCATGGGCCGGTATAATTATATGATGGAGCCGAAATCGTAGATGATGGTTGAGTAACTGACCAATCAAAATTCCATAGCCACTGTGCTACGCTCTTCGTTGTGTCTTTGAAATTAACGGTAATGGGTGCCCCGCAATTAGGCGGCTCATTAATTATGAAAGGTTTAATATCTGGCAAAAGATTTGCAGAAACGATCTTGGTTGCAGTATCCACACATGTTCCAAAAGTATTGACTAATTGTATGGTATGTTTTAGTGTGTCATTAAAAGTGTACCCAAAACTTCCATTGCACAAATAACAATTATAATAATAAGAATGATCAACCCACCAAAATTGACTTGTTGCATTCGGCGTGCTTTTATCAGTAAATGTTGTTTGTCCTTGAACACAAATCGGTGAAGGCACATCAAAGTCAGAAGAAAAATCACGAACATTCATGTAATTGATTTGCGTGCTGGTGCTGGAACATCCATCAGTATTTGAAACAGTTAGCTTCACGCTATAGGTCCCTTTTTTATTATAGGTATGAGAGGGAGTGATAAGAGTTGAATTATTTCCATCACCAAAATCCCATGCATAGCTTAATGATCCAGGGCCTGTGCTCGTATTGAGAAATTGAGCAGGATCTGAAATATTGCATAACACAGTTTTATCGGCACCAAACCCTGCCTGAATTGCAGGAAGAATTATTACCGCAGGCTTTTGAATAGAAGTATAACAGCCATAGCTATTCGTAACTGTGAGCCCAACTTCACTACTATCAACAAAATTATATGTGTGTTGAACTTGCGGAGAATAATTCTGTTGCGTGAATCCATCTCCGAAATCCCAATAATAACTTGCTATGCTGCCATCACCTGCAGTTGCGGATGCGGTGAAATTAACAGGCAAAGGCAAGCAGCCTTTTTTTACATCAAAAGAAAAATCAACAGTCGGTCTTTTGTAAACTGTAATCTGTTTTGTTTGAGTAGAAGATTTGCTGCCATCAGTGACTGTCAAGGCGATCGTGTAAGTTTGTGCATCCACATAAGTTGCGCCTGCATTCATTAATGCAGAAGTATTTCCATTCCCGAAATCCCATTGATAAGTAGCATTTGAAGAAGCGCCAGAAGTCGTGCTGCTGAAAGAAACAGTAAGTGGAGAACAGCCGCCGTTTTTATCAATAGAGAAATCGGTCTTTAACTGAGCAAAGGACGGCGAGATGAAAAATATTATTAATAATGAAGCAAGAAGTGATTTCTTTTTGCAATTTTTAATTTCACGCATAAGGCTAATGGAATGAGGAACAACGAAAATTTACAATGAAAG
>CAIYPC010000699.1 GCA_903927975.1 uncultured Bacteroidota bacterium
ATAACCAATGCCGTAGTAAGGGTAATAACCTCCAGTTACAACAACATGTGGTCTATAATAAACACCACCGCCTCCACGAAAATGCTGAGCTGATACCGATCCTGCCAGTGCTAATGAAAGCATTACGATTAATAACTTTTTCATAAAAACTCCTTTTTTAATTTTGTTATCACTAATGAATAGACGAAAAAAACATACCGAAGTTGCTTCGCGTTTTGCTTTATAACCATTCAATAACAAAAAGAAAAAGATGTGTGGATTTTGATGAAACGCTTTTCAAAATGTTTAACATTTGTTGTCGAACAACTCACAAAAAGAAATATTATTTTTTTGAAATGGACAAAATTGCGCTGCCAATTCCATCAATAATATCTGAAGCGACCATACTTTGTTGAGAAAAATAATTCGCAGCAAAATCTCCAGCAAGCCCATGAAAATAAACACTCAGTACTGCCGCTTCCCATGGTTCGTAATCCTGACCAGCAAATGCAGTAACAATTCCTGTTAGCACATCACCACTGCCGCCTTTAGCCATGCCGGCATTGCCTGTGCTGTTGAAATATCCTTTGCCATCAGGCAGCGCAATGAAAGTATTATGGCCTTTTAAAATAATAATGATCTGATATTTTTTTGCATATTCTTTTGCTGATGTAATTCGTTCAAAATCATTTTCACATTTACCGAACAATCTTTCAAATTCTTTTGGATGTGGAGTGATGATGGAATTGTGAGGAAGCTGTGCCAATAAATTTTTATCAGATGAAATGATATTCAGCGCATCGGCATCTACCACCATTTGTTTTTTATATTGCTGCAAAATCGTCTCTAAAAGAAATTTTGTTTTTGCATCTGTGCCAATGCCGGGTCCAATACCCAGCACATTATACTTTGACAGATCTTCTTTAACACCGGTTATAATATCTTCATCATTATCTATTGTAACCATTGCTTCAGGAACCGAAGTTTGAATGATATTGTAGCCACAAGCAGGGATGTGGCAAGTCAACAAACCAATGCCGCTTCTTAAACATGCTTTTGCTGCCAACACACAAGCTCCCATTTTTCCATAGCTGCCAGCTAACAGTAATGCATGACCGAAATTTCCTTTGTGAGCAAATTTGTTTCGTGGTTTTAGAATCTGTTGGATTATTTTCTTATCAATTAAGATAGAATCAATTTGTATTTGTAAAAGATAACCTGGGTGCAATCCAATATCGAGCACGTGTGCTTCTCCAATAAACAAAGCATTTTCAGCAACTAAAAAAGCAGGTTTTAAACATTGAAAAACGAGCGTGTGAGATGCCTGTATAACAGTATTTCCTTTCGAACTTTTGTCAACAAACAAACCACTCGGTATATCAATCGAAATGATTTCATTTTTCGATTGATTGATGTGCTCCACTAATTTTTGTGTGACTTCGGTCAACGGGCGATTCAATCCAGATCCAAACAACGCATCAATCATTATATCGTTTACTGGAATGGGATGAAAATTTTCTTCTGTTTGAACAAAAAATATTTGCACCGATGTTTGGTGAAGGCGTGCAAGGTTTGCTTGAAATTCTTCCGTTCCCTTATGACCAAATTCAAGAATGTAAACAGTTACAAAACAATCTTTTTCTGACAGCATTCTTGCAATGACAAGACCATCACCGCCGTTATTTCCTTTGCCGCAAAAAATAGTAAAAGAAGAATTTGTGTAATTGTTCTGCTCAAGCCACTCAAAACATTTTGAAGCCGCTCGCTCCATCAAATCAATAGAAAGGATTGGTTCGTTTGCGATTGTATAATCATCCCAAGCGCGAACCTGTTCTGCTGAAAGAATTTCCATACGGAAATTTACTTCTTTTAAAAGAAACGATTCATTTTGTGGAGAGTAAGTTTCAAAATTCGCCACGACCTCAAAAAACCTTGAAGGTTTTTCGGGAATCCCGAATTAATATCGAGAGTCAAAATAAACCTTCAAGGTTTATCGAGCTCTCCTAATAAGAACCTTGACCGCTTTTAGATCCTATAATGGTTTGTGGAAGATTTGCAAACGAAGATGCCCAAACTTATAAGGTTTGGGCATCTTCAATTTATTTCAACAACTGATTTTATGACTGTTATTTTTTTGGTGTAGGTTCACCACGCATTCCAGCATGTTCATTATCAACTTCATCAAAATTCTCATTGCCTTGTTTGTAATCGCCAAAAAGATTGCACAATTTTTTTGAAGCATATACTCTTGTGCAGTCATTATTGCTGAGCGCAATAATAGTTGCTCCTTCATCAATCATACGAACAAATGCAGTGCGGTTACCATGCCACCAGCCATTATGATAAATTAATTTTTTACCATTTGGAATTAATAACATTCTCCAACCAAGACCGTAATTTCTTTGACCTGGTTTTTCTAAACTATAAGGCGTGTAAGCACAGTCCAATGTTGTCTGTTTAAAAAATTTCCCTGAGCGCAATGCATTATCCCATTTCAATAAATCACGAACAGTGCTGTAAACATTTTTATCGCCGTAAACTGCATCTAGATACTCAATTGGATATTGTCTTCTATTCCTTTTATATGATTGAGTAGCTGTTTGCAATTTTGATAAATCGAATATATATGTATCATTCATCTGCAATGGCTGAAAAAATGTTTGGGAGAGATATTGCGGATAAGTTTCTCCTGATGCTTTCTCAACAATTAAAGCAAGTAATGCATAATTGGTATTGCAATATTCAAAATGCTTGCCCGGAGTCACGCCTTGAATCTGTGCTTTATGAGTGATCATATATTGCAACAAATCCTGGTTGGTCAAAAATTTCTTTTTATCCCAACCAGCCTGGTCCATATAATGAACATAATTTTTCAAGCCGCTACGTTGGCTCAAAAGCATTTTAATGGTAATGCCTGGAAAAGGGAACCCCTGTAAATATTTTGATACATCATCGTTGATATCCAATTTTCCTTGCTCCCACAATTTTAGTACCGCCATTGCGGTAAATGTTTTTGAAACGGAAGCAAGATGAAAAGCAGTGTGCTCATTTACCGGATCATTTTTATCATTCAGTTTTTTCAGTCCCACATATCTTTCATAAACAACTTCGCCATTTTTTGCAACCAACACGCTGCCATTAAAACTTCTTGACAAAAGTGAGTCGAAAAAATGTGCGGAATAAGCACTATAACGATGATAATCTTCCTTGCTCAAAGCCGGGGAAATAACAGGGGCAGATGCTAAAGAATCGGCTTGTTGTTGAGGTAGGGGTTTCGCTACGGGCTGGCCGCATGCAACAAAGAAAGGTAAAGGTAACAAGTAGCTGAAAATGGTTTTCAAGAGGAAATCTTTTTTGTGGTTAGAGTATTTACAAAAATATATAAAACTTTCGCTTTAAAAAAGCATAATAATTATTTTGTTTTTTGGTTTCGTGTTTTAATGACAATTTTGCAATTCTTTTACAAAGATTAAAACGCAAAAACGAAGAGAAAATTATGGGAGAAAAGAAAACAACGAGCTACCCGAAAGAAAAAATAAATATTCTTTTTTTAGAAAATATCAGCGATGCCGCCGTAGCGCATTTTAAGAGTGCCGGCTATGCTTCCGTTCGCAAATTGGGTGGTGCACTTTCAGAGGAGCAATTGATAGAAGCAGTGAAGGATGTGCATTTGCTGGGCATCCGTTCAAAAACTCAAATCACTTCTAAAGTTTTGGATGCCGCAAAAAAATTGCAGGCAATAGGTTGTTTTTGCATTGGCGTAAATCAGGTTGACTTGAAAAGCGCTACCTCACATGGGGTAGTTGTTTTCAATGCGCCTTATTCAAACACACGTTCTGTTGCTGAGTTAGTGATTGGTGCATCGATCATTCTCATTCGTAGAATTCTTGATAAGAACATTGCCGCTCACAAAGGCACATGGCTTAAAGAGGCAAAAGGCAGTTACGAATTGAGAGGCAAAACGCTTGGGATTATTGGTTACGGAAATATCGGCACTCAAGTGAGTGTGCTTGCAGAATCATTGGGGATGAAAGTTCTTTTTTATGATGTTGTTACTAAACTTCCATTGGGAAATGCAGTTTCTAAAAAGTCATTGAAAGAGCTATTGGGCCAGAGCGATATCGTTACGCTGCATGTTCCTGAAACTGGGCAGACCAAGAACATGATCAACAAAACCTTACTGAAACAATTTAAAAAAGGCGCGATACTTTTAAATTATGCCAGAGGAGAAGTCGTTGATCTTAATGCGCTGAGCATTGCAATAAAAGAAGGTCATATTTCTGGTGCAGCCATCGACGTATATCCATGGGAGCCTGAAAAAAATGGTGATAAGTTTGAGACGCCTTTGCAAAGTTTGCCCAATGTTTTATTAACGCCGCATATTGGTGGATCAACAGAAGAAGCACAACAAAATATTGGTGAAGATGTCAGCAATAAATTATTTCAATTCCTTGAAAAGGGCATCAGCACTGGTTCTCACACGGTTCCCTCATTAAGTTTGCCACCACAGGAAAACACACATAGAATATTGCACATTCATAAAAATGTTCCCGGGGTTTTGTCTGAAATAAATACAGAGCTTTCAAAAAACAATATTAATATTCTTGCTCAGTATTTAAAGACGAATGATGATATTGGCTATGTGGTTTTAGATGTTGACAAGAAATTGTCGGCGCAAGCGCTGCAATTACTAAAAGAAGTGAAGGGCACAATTAAGGCAAGGCTGCTCTACTAGGATTTATTATTAGCGGCTTTCAAAATCTTTTTTGCCCTTGAACGAAAGG
>CAIYPC010000700.1 GCA_903927975.1 uncultured Bacteroidota bacterium
AGAAAAGGAGAAATAAACCCTAAATTTTATGTTCCCAAAATTTTATGGCATTTCCTCAATTCTCCCTTCGACTGCGATGATTAAAAAAACAAAAGCCCGATTTTAACAACCGGGCTTTATAATAATAAATGTTGCTTATTATTTTTTTGCAGCAGCTTTTGCGGCGGGCGCAGCAGCTTTTGCAGCAGGTGCTGCGGCCGCAGGAGCAGCTCCGGCAGCAGGCGCGGCGCCTGGAGTTGCTTCCTGTTTCAATTCTCTTGTCAACACAACCGATGCAATCGGAATGCGTGGAGAATTTAAAATTTCAAAATTGTCAACTTGCACATCTTGTACCCTGATGTTGCCATTCAACTCAAGGTTGGTAATATCCACTTTGATATTTTCTTGCAAATGCTTCGGCAAAGTTTTAATTTTTAAAACTTTCATTTTAGCAATAAGCTTACCGCCGTTTTTTACGCCGATTGCAGTTCCAATAAATTTAATCGGAACAGTAGCTACTACTTTTTTGTCTTCTACGAGTTCAAGAAAATCAACATGGATTAAATCGTCAGTCACTTTATCAAACTGCAAATCTTTCAAAATGCATTTGTAAGATTTACCATCCAATTTAATGTCTGCTAACTGAAAATCCGGTGTGTACACGATGTTTTTAAAAGCCGCAACAGGCGCTGAAAAAATCAGATCCTTTGCACCCCCGTAAATTACACCGGGCACGTTTCCCTCAGAGCGGATTTGGCGGGTGGCTTGTTTGCCAATCTCGGTCCTGAGCTGTCCTTCGATTGTAATTGTTTTCATTTTTATATTTAAATTAAAGATTACGCTATTTATTCCGCAACTGCGAATGAATGAACAAGCTAGTAATGCTCTTGTTCTCATGCGCATTTCTGATAGCTATTGCAAACAATTCCGCAACACTAAGCACCTTTATTTTAGGGCTTTGCTGCCTCAACGGAATGGTGTCGCAAACAACCAGTTCATCCAGCACGCTATTTTCGATATTTGCATAAGCATTGCCGCTAAGAACAGGATGAGTGCATAAAGCCCTCACACTCCTTGCGCCTTTTTCCATCAGCAATCCGGCTGATTTTGAAAGCGTGCCTCCTGTATCGCATATATCATCTATAAGAACTATATCCCTGTCAGTTACGTCGCCAATCACCACCATGCTCGCAATTTCATTTGCCCTCTTTCTGTGCTTATCACAAATCACCATTTCGGCATTGAAATAAGAGGAAATTTCACGGATCCTATTTGCACTTCCCACGTCAGGGGCCGCAAAGGTAAGGTTTTCAAGTTTAAGTTGCTCAATGTAAGGGATAAAAATAGCCGAACTGTCCAGATGATCCACAGGTATATCAAAATAGCCCTGAATTTGAGGCGCATGCAGATCCATGGTTATTACCCTATCTGCACCAGCCGCAACAAGCATGTTTGCCATTAATTTAGAACCGATGGCAACACGAGGCTTGTCCTTCCTATCCTGACGGGCATAGCCATAATAAGGAATGACAGCCACTACTTTGTATGCCGAAGCACGGCGAGCTGCATCGATCATCAGCAAAAGCTCCAACAAATTTTCGGCAGGAGAACAAGTGCTTTGGATGAGAAACACCATATCCCCACGAATGCTCTCATTAAAGACAGGCTGTATTTCCCCATCACTAAAATGCTGGATGGTTATTTTGCCATTGGGGTTCCCAAATTGGCGGCAAATTTTTTCTGCCAGATAACGCGATTCTGTACCTGAAAATATTTTAGCTGTGTTTTGCATGGAAGATTATATGTGTGGCGAAGATATAAATGAAAAAAGAATGGATCACGCACCCTGAACGAAAATTATTAACGATTTGTTGTTAATAAACATCTTTCACGCATTAATAAAAACCTTAAAAATCCGATTGCCTTAAATCAATAACTTGCATTATCCAAAGCCGACAGCTTCAAATAAATCAAAATTAAAAGTCAAATGAGAAGATTAATCACAGCATTTATTGCACTCGCTTTATTTATTTCTTGCACTCAGCAAAAACCAGCAGACAGGATTTATATCAATGCAAAAATATGGACTGGCGATTCTGCAAACGACAGAGCAACAGCTATTGCGATTAAGGACAGTGCGATTATTTATGTAGGAAATGATTATAACGCTTATAAAGGAAGCAATACACAAATTATCGATGTGGATGGGAAAATGATAGTGCCGGGTTTCACTGACAACCATACACATTTTTTAGGAGGCGGCTATCAACTTGCAAGCGTAAATCTGCGCAATGCAAAAACACAGCAAGATTTTATTTCAATTTTAAAAGAATATGCAACTGCGCATAATGATAACCGTTGGATACAAGGTGGGGATTGGGATCATGAAGCATGGGGCGGAAATTTGCCGACAAAAAATTGGATCGATAGTGTTACAGGAAATCATCCCGTGTTTATTAATCGTTATGATGGGCACATGTCGCTCGCTAATTCAATCGCATTAAAACTGGCAGGCATTGATAAGAACACGGCAAATCCTGCAGGTGGAGAAATTGTTAAAGATCCGAAGACTGGAGAACCAACTGGTGTTTTGAAAGATGAGGCGACGAACTTAGTAACAAATGTTATACCGCCGCCATCGCAAAACGAATTAGATGAATGTCTGGAACGCGCAGTGCAGCATGCGTTTGAACATGGAGTCACACAGGTGCATGACATGAGCACGTATGGCGGATGGCCGGATATGGCAACATACCGCAAAGCACATGCAAATAATAAATTGGATCTACGTATCTATTCTTTTGTTCCATTGAGAACATGGGCAAAGCTCGATTCATTTGTGAAGAAAGAAGGTTGGGGCGATGATATGCTTCGCTGGGGAGGCTTGAAAGGTTTTGTTGATGGATCGCTTGGATCAACGACGGCATGGTTTTATAAACCTTATCTGGATGCGCCAACTAAAACCGGTTTGCAAGTCACCGATACGATACTATTGCGCAAATGGATTTTGAGTGCGGATTCTGCTGGATTACATATTGCCACACATGCCATTGGCGACAGGGCAAATGATTTTATATTGAGCGTTTATGAAGAAGCGGAAAACAAAAACCCCGGCAAAGATCATCGCTTTCGCGTGGAACATGCACAACATCTAACGCCAATAGCTATCCAAAAATTTGCAACGCTCCATGTAATCCCTTCTATGCAGCCTTATCATGCTATTGATGATGGCAAATGGGCTTTTAAAAGATTGGACAGTGCGAGGTTGAAAGGCACTTATGCATTTAAAAGTTTGTTAGCGGAAGGAGCTAACGTTACATTCGGATCAGATTGGACAGTTGCACCGCTTGATCCGATTGCTGGGATTTATGCAGCCGTGACAAGAAGAACATTGGATGATAAAAACCCGAACGGCTGGCTTCCTGATCAAAAAATTTCCGTTGAACAGGCATTGAAATGCTACACAGCTAATAATGCTTATGCAGGTTTTCAGGAAAATAAATTGGGCAAATTAAAAGTTGGTATGCTTGCAGATTTCATTGTATTGTCAGATGACATTTTGAGTATTGCTCCAGAAAAAATCAGGGATATAAAAGTGTTGAGAACAGTTGTAAATGGGAAAGAGGTGTTTGTGAGGAAGTAGGACTAGTGGGATTAATCAAAGAATAATGTTCAAACCGAAATGATCAACCATCATCCCATAAATTACAAACCATTATTGCTCATAATTTTTTTCCTTTCAATATTCATTTCTGCGAAACCTCAGCAACCTGCGACAAAAAACAAAGAGATTGATTTTGTAAGCGATACTCAACAGCCTCTTGCTATTGAAAAAATCAAGCTTAAATCGAATCATAATACTAGGGCAACCTCGATGATCTTTTCAGAGATACTAAAAAATAATCCAGAGGCTTTGTATATGTTGGGAGATATTGTTGGATTGGGATCAAGCAATCGAAAATGGAAGCCAGTAGATAAATTCATTGACAGTTGCCATAAAGAAAAAATTGACATCCACGCATTATTGGGAAATCATGATGTGATGTGGACGAGAAAAAAAGGCGAAAGAAATTTCATTAAAAGATTTCCACTCGATAACAAGTTTGGTTACACAAGTATTTCTGATTCGATAGCTGTCGTAATGCTAAACTCCAATTTTAAAAAATTGACTGACGATGAAATAAGCAAACAATCGGAATGGTATAAATCAGAATTGCAAAAACTTGATAGCAGTAATGAAATTAAAATGA
>CAIYPC010000701.1 GCA_903927975.1 uncultured Bacteroidota bacterium
AATAAGTATTATTGATTTTTTCTTCTGCTTCAGTATTCATTACAGAAGGATAAATCACATTCCTGATATCTTCATTCAATGTTCGTTTTAATATTTCGGAACATTCATCAACTGCTTGTTTAAATGCGGGCTCATTATTATATAAATCAATTCCCATGTTCACATATTGCGAACCTTGTCCGGGAAATGAAAATACTACTTCATCATAGCTTTCTTTTAATTGCAATGATTCGGTTGATGATACAGTAGATGCATTTAATTTTTCTATCAATTCATTTTTATCTGATGCAATCACAAATCTTCTGCTGCCAAAATTTTGACGTGATGTTTGTAGTGTGAAAGCAACATCAGCGAGATTAATATTCGCAGAAGATTGAACGAAGTCTGATAATTTTTTTGCATAAGCCTCTCTGCTATTATTTGTTTTTGCAGAAAAATTGAATAACTGCACTGGTCTTGATGCGCTTGTTTCTTGCTTCTCATTTTCAAACGCTTCCAACACCACATGCACATTTGTTCCACCAACACCAAAGGAACTAACGCCTGCAATTCTTTTTTCAGCATTCCAATCTTTCAATTCAGCATTCACAAAAAATGGGCTGTTGGCAAAATCAATATTTGGGTTTGGCTTTTTAAAATTTATTGATGGCAATAATTTTTTATGATGAAGCGAAAGCGCTGTTTTGATAAGCCCTGCTACACCCGATGCCGCGGTAAGATGACCCATATTGCTTTTGATGGAACCAATCGCGCAATATTGTTTTTTATCTTGTTTGCCGAACGCAATGTTCAATCCTTCAATCTCAATTGGATCACCTAACGGAGTCGCAGTTCCATGTGCTTCAACATAAGTGATTGCCGATGGAGAAATGCCTGCATTTTCAATTGCCATACTAATAGCGCCAGCTTGTCCTTCTGCACTCGGCGCCGTAAAACTTCCTTTGCCGCCACCATCATTATTTACGCCGGTTCCTTTTATTACCGCATAAATGGTATCGCCATCTTTTTGCGCATCTTCCAAATTTTTCAATAACACAATTCCTGCACCATCGCTAAACACCGTGCCTTGCGCATTTTCATCAAATGAACGGCAATGCCCATCTTTGCTGAACATTGCACCTTCCTGATAAATGTGGCCGCTTTTAATAGGAACAGTTATAGCAACACCGCCTGCAAGTGCAATATCGCATTGACCTTTCCGAATGCTTTCTACAGCTTGCGAAATAGCCAATAAAGAAGTGGAACATGCAGAATAAACGCTTACCGCAGGCCCTTTCAAATTAAGTTCATAAGCAGTTCTCGAAGCAACATAATCTTTTTCATTCACGGTCATCACATTGAATGAACCTACTCTTGAAACCAGCTCGCTATTTGAGATTACGTTGTTGATGAAATAAGTATTATTGCCAGATCCAGCAAACACGCCAATCGATCCATCAAATTTTTGAGGAACATAACCAGCGCTTTCAAGTGCTTCCCATGCTATCTGCAAAAAAATGCGCTGTTGCGGATCCATCATTTGCGCCAGCTTTGGATTGATGTTGAAAAACGATGCATCAAATTCTGATGCGCCATTAATAACACCACGTGCTCTCACATAATCAGCATCATTTTTTATTTCGTTTGAAATGAAAGGGCTGAGCTCTTCTTCACTAAAAAAAGAAACAGTTTCTTTTCCTTGTTTTAAAATTTCCCAAAGCTGACCGATGGTATCTGCGCCAGGGAAACGGCCTGCCATCGCAATCACAGCAATATCTTTATTTGCATTTTGCGATGCAATTTTTTTATTTGTTTTTGCAAAAAGTTTTTTACTTCCTTCGAGAAAAGAGGCAATGCCAGCAACCGTTGGAAACTGATAAACCTTAGTGACAGGCACACTTAAATTATGATGCAGTTTTAAATCCGCCACTGTTTTTAATGCGAGCAAAGAATTTCCGCCAAGCTCAAAGAAATTATCATTCACTCCCACTCTATCAAATTGTAATAAAGAAGCCCATGTGGCAGCAATAATTTTTTCTATTTCTGTTGAAGGCGTTTTATAGAGAACAGAGATTTCCGGTCTTTTTATTTCTGGTTTTGGCAAAGCTTTTTTATCAACTTTTCCGCTCGTTGTTTTTGGTAACACATCGAGCCAAACAAATGCGGAAGGCATCATATAATCTGGCAAATGCGCATGAACAGCTTGTCTTAACGCAGTCGTATTTTTTGTATCATTTGATGAAACTAGATATGCGACCAAACGTTTTTGTCCGGGCACATCTTCTCTCGCCACAACAATTGCTTGTTGAATGCCTTGTTGCTGGCTCAACAAAACTTCAATCTCTCCCGGTTCAATTCTATATCCTCTAATCTTCACCTGATCATCTCTTCTTCCCAAAAATTCTATATTTCCATCAGGTTGAAATTTTGCTAAATCTCCTGTTCTATAAATTCTAATAATTCCTTTTTGTGGATGGTTCCATGTAATGAATTTTTCATTTGTGAGATCTGGCTTGTTCAAATATCCTTCTGCCAAGCATTTTCCTGAGATGCATAGCTCGCCAGTTTCTCCATTTGATAATAGATTAAAATTTTCATCTAAAACCAACATCTCGGTATTATCAATCGCAACGCCGATGGTAGGCAATGCCGGCCATTCTGCTGGATTTCCAGTCAGCTTTAACTCTGTTACGACGTGGCATTCAGTTGGGCCATATTGATTATAAAGAATACAATTAGGCAAAGCAGAAAAGAAACTGATTACCTGTGCGGTGATTTTTAATTGCTCCCCTGCAGTCATCACTTCTTGCAAACAAGATGGAAAAAATTTTGTTGCGTCTGCAGCTTCGGTTAAATATTGAAGCGCAACGAAGGGAACAAAAATTCTATTGATAGATTGTTCTTGTACAAAATGAAGAAGGCTTTGAGGATCGAGCCGCATGTCATCTTCTATAAGCACCAAAGTTCCGCCAGTGGTGAGCGTTGCAAATATTTCTTGAAAAGAAACATCAAAACTTAATGGTGCAAATTGTAAAGTCTTTGTGCCTTTGCCAGCGATTGAATGTTCATGTTGCCACAAAATCAAATTCACCAATGGCGGCTGACCCATACAAACGCCTTTCGGTTTTCCGGTTGATCCCGAAGTGTAAAGCACATAACCCAAACCAGATTGTTCGGCGGATTTAGCGTCAATGGGATTATCATAACCAGTAAATGAAATCACATTTACACCTAAAGATTTATATAGATCCGATTCGGCGTTTGATGAAAGACAACAATCAATTCCTGAATCAGCAACAATTTGCTGAAGTCTGTCTTGCGGATAAGATGGATCTAGAGGAAGATATGCTTTGCCTGCTTTTAAAATAGCAAGCACGCCGATAATCATGTCAATACTTCTGGTTGTGCTGATGCCAACTATTTTAGATGTTGGCGATTGCGATGATATTGCCCTTGAAAGATTATCTGATTGTATGTTTAAATCTGAGTAGGTGATTTTATTTTCTCCAAATGAAACAGCAATGTCATCAGGCATCTTTTTTAAAATGAGGTAAAAAAGATCTGGGAGAGAAATATTATCTCTATTGTCGCTAAAAACCATTCCATTAACTTGATTGCCCATAGACGAAAGGAGTAACCGATTTAAACTTTGTAAATAAGGCAAAACATAAAACCTAAAAACACACTGTTTTATTGTGCATATTAACTTACAAGATGGAAAAAAAAGCAGGTATTTTCACCTAGTTTCGTTAGGATATTTCCTAATGTAAACCAATTAAATAAGTCAAATTGCCAAGGTGTGTTTTCTAGATTGATTCTTTTTGCTCAAAATGAGCGGATAAATGGATGCTGATTTTTAAGAAACATGGATTGTAGGTCCTTAAAATTACAGCTTTAAATTATAGCAGCAATACACAGGTCAGTTGCTTCTTGCTGATGGTATTAAAACAATTTTTTGAGTTGCTCTTAAAAGCTTCGGCTTACTTTGCAACTTTGTCCGGCAAGCCACGCATAGCCGTATAATGCAAGTGCTTTTGCTTTGCCTTCACGATTTTTGAAATCCCAAACATCTTTCATAAAGTCTTTAAAGTTTTTCTGATTCAACTGATCAAAAGCAACGGAAATTGTTGGGCCAAGGGAATAAGCGCTATGCCATGTGCCAAAAGGAATAAAAAGAGTTTCTCCTGCGCCTACTTTAAAATGGATAGGCGTAGCATTTTTATATTTTGGGAATTTATCGTAATCAGGCTCAAAAATATTTACCTGAGAAATCCATTGATTATCAGGATCAGGATATAAAAATTCTTCCTGGCCGCGAGGATACACTGTAAATTGTTTTTCGCCGTAAAGCTGGTTTATCCATGCATTCAAATGATAGTAATCAACATGAAGATAGGGGAATTTACCGCCCGGACCACCAATGAACACTTCTGTCGCGCTGCCCCAGTAACCTTTTTTAAACCATTTGCTTTCCAGCCAATTTGGCTTTGCATAATTCAGGTTTAGCGGGGTTACCAAAGGAACTATTTCAGGCAAAACAGTAGGGATGTCAAAAATAAATGGATACGGTGCGGGCTTGTCTTCCGTGCTGTTCTCCACAAGATCCATCACCTCGCGCATGGTATAGTTGACACCATTCTTTTCAATAGTCTTATCTCCAAAATTTTCTCTGAACCAATTTGGGGTAAACAGCCCACGAGCTTTCCAAACTTTGGATGCGTTTTTAAAAACAACAGGAATACCTGGCTTATAAAAATTCTCCATGAATTCTTCATAAGTGATATCATCTACTTTCTGAACTTGAAGTGCTGCCATAGAGTTTGATTTTCAATTAATTTAAACCGACCTCAAAAGAAATAAAAAAATTCAAGCATTTCAACCTTCTGTGGTAAATAGTTTTTACTATTTCCGAAATATCATTTTACCAATTCCCTTAAATATAAAGAATTATGCCCAAAAAAGAATGTGAGTGCAATGTATTTTTCAAACTTTTCAATTTCATAATAATCGCATCAGTTTTCTATTATCCTTCTTCTTCAGCCTTTAGCTGATCATAAACATCTTTTCTAATAAATGTTCG
>CAIYPC010000702.1 GCA_903927975.1 uncultured Bacteroidota bacterium
AATTTTTTTGCTTTCGCTTTTTCTGCTGCTGCAAGCACACGCTGAATGCCGGCAGGATCGGTGGCAACAGGTTTTTCCATGAAGATTTGCTTGCCCTGATTCACTGCTTCTTCAAAATGTATCGGGCGAAAACCAGGAGGCGTTGTCAATATCACAACATCAGCAAGGGCGATTGCTTTTTTATAACCATCAAACCCAACAAATTTATTTTCTTCTTTCACCTGCACTCTGATCTTTTTATCTTCCAGTGCTTCCAAAATATTTTTATGGCTGTCATCCAGGCGATCTTTAAATGCATCGGCCATTGCCACCAACTGCACATTCTGTTTTGTGCTCAAAGCCTGAACAGCAGCACCAGTACCTCTTCCACCACAACCAATCAATGCTATCTTAATAACATCATCAGATCCTGAAAAGTAATTGGCCCGAGAAAGTAAAGGAGAGGCAAGAATGCCACCAGCAATCAGTGAAGATGCTTTTACAAAATCTCTTCTGTTCTGATGCGAGAAATTTTTTTCTTTCAAATTCATAACAAGCAAAATTTAAAGTATAAGAAATATTTATTTAAGAATTAAAAACTGAGCAAAGAACTTATCCGCTTCCATAGCGTCTGGTTGCTTCGCTGGTCTCACAATCCTGAAACCGATAAAAGGTGCATCCGTATTCCACCATTTGCTCTTGGGAATTTGAGGATCTCTTGCATTCCATTTTTTTTCAGAAGGAATGCGGACAGCGCTTCTCAAGCCAGCAGCATCATCTCTGAAATTACCACCTTTTAAAGTTATTGGGTATTTTGTTTGCGGCTGCATCAAAGGATTTGCTGGATTATTTTTTATCTGTTCAAAATAATCAGCTTTATATTGATCCAATGTCCATTCTGCAACATTGCCGAGCATATCATAAAAGCCCCATGCATTTGGCTGCAATTGTTTTACTGCGTGATATTTATTTCCGCTATTATCCTTATACCATGCATATTTTGGTAATTCTGTTTCATCATCGCCAAATGAATACGCGGTTGTAGAACCCGCTCTACATGCATATTCCCATTCAGCTTCTGTTGGCAAACGATAAAATATTCCGGTTTTTTTATAGAGCCATTTGCAATACATAATGGCTGCATATTGGCTCATGCTGTTTGCCGGAAAACCACCAACTTTCCCCATACCTAATGTAAAATCAACATAAGGCGGGCTCGGTCTTGTTATTCCATCTGGCTTTGGCTCGGCATCTTTC
Source organism: uncultured Bacteroidota bacterium (assembly GCA_903927975.1). Classification (GTDB taxonomy): domain Bacteria; phylum Bacteroidota; class Bacteroidia; order Chitinophagales; family Chitinophagaceae; genus Puia. The sequence goes on from CAIYPC010000702.1 coordinate 1,237, forward strand.
GTTTCATCCTGAAACAAAATATATTCATCATAAGTCACTTCATGTTCTTCCATCCAAAAAGAATCAACAAACACTTTTGTAACAGGACCTTCATCAGCATGGCGATTTTTTTCTTGCTCACGGCTTCCCATCATAAACGAACCAGCAGGAACAGGAATCATTTTAAAAGACACTGAAGAATTTGCAATCTTTTGTTCGTAGATATGAAAAGAAGTATCGCTTTTTTGTGCGCTAACGGTAATGCTTATCTGAAAAAGGATAATAAGTATAGAATATTTCATTATTGGTTGCATGAACTTATGAATGTTTTTCCAAATAATTTTTAAAATTCGGTGAGCTTCTCTCATAAATTTTTCCATTGCGGCTTTCTGTAACCAGCAAAGCAGCTCCGGAAAACTTTTTGATGAGCCTTAATGATTTTTTGATTGAAAGAACACTGCAAGCCGTAGCAAGCCAGTCGGCAGTTGTAGCGTCTTTTGCAATGGCAGTCACATTGCGCCTTCGCGTTAGCCCAATGCCTGTTTTCGGATTCACAATATGAGAATATCTTTTTCCATTAAACTCAACATATTGATAAATATCCCCCGATGTGGCGACAGAAAATTCTTTTAGAACCAACAAGCGCGGAAGTATTTCTTCTTTCTCTCCTGGTGCATTAATGCCAATAAGCCATCCATCTTTTTGCGGAGGCGCTTCACCCGTAATAATTTTCCCCCCAGCATTTACCATTGCACATATAAAGCCATATTGCTTCAATACATCGAGCGCATAAGCAGCCACAAAACCTTTTCCCAATCCGCCGATATCAAGTCTCATTCCTGTTTTTTCGAGCCAGACCGAATGAGCAATTGTGTCAAGATGAATAAACCGATAACCTGTTTTTTGCAAAGCAGATTGAATGGAATCTTTATCAGGGAAAAATTTTGTTTTGCGTGCGTTGCGCCAAAGTTTCACTACAGGACCGATACTGATATCATAAGCGCCGTCGCTCAATTCCGCAGCTTCTATTGAACGTTGCAAAATATCAAAAAGAGGAAGAGATACTTTCACATACATACCTTGACCACTTGTAGCACTCAAACGATTTATTTCGCTACTATCAATATAATCACTCAATATATTATTAAGCTCATCTGCTTTTTTAAAAGCAGCGAAAGCCGCCGCTGCAGCGGTTGCCGAATCATTACTATAAATTGAAATGTTGAAAGGCGAACCCATTTTGGATTCTTCAAAAACATATTTCTTTTGAGAAAAAATTGATTTTGAAAGGAAAAGAATCACTAAAAAAAGGAATCCTCGTTTAATGTTTTAATAATTTAATAATGAGTTAAAAAATCTTCATGAAAAAAATACAAGATAAAGGTTTATAAAAATAAGTATCGGAATAATATCATTTGTTGCTCTTAAATTTTTCTTTTCAACAAAAAATATAGTTCATTTGCATTATCAAACGATGCCATTATGCAACAAACAATCCTTCCTTCTTTAGACAACACATTACAGATTGATGATTCAGTTATTGAATCCTTCAGAAAAAATGGGCATGCCCTTATTAAAAATGTTTTACAGTCTGATGAAATAACTGTTTACAGGGATGTGATCAATGAGGCGGCTTATAAATACAACACAGAGAAAAGAGAAATGAAAGATCGCGATACTTATGGCAAAGCTTTTTTGCAGATCATGAACCTTTGGGAAGTGGATGAGCAGGTAAAAAAATTTACGCTTGCAAAACGGTTCGCAAAAATTGCAGCCGATTTACTAGGTGTAGAAAATGTTCGCCTTTATCACGATCAGGCATTGTACAAAGAAGCTGGTGGTGGCTTCACGCCATGGCACCAGGATCAATATTATTGGCCGCTCGATACAAAAAACACAGTGACCATGTGGATGCCATTGATGGATATTATTGAAGATATGGGCATGCTCACTTTTGCATCGGGTTCTCAAAAAGAAGGTTCCGTAAAAAACGTTGCGATTTCTGATGAGTCAGAAGCTGAACTTGATTCCTACATCCATAAAAAAGGATACGAAATAAGCAGACCAAAAACAATGAATGCAGGTGATGCAAGCTGGCATTATGGATGGACATTGCATTCTGCGCCGGGCAATAATTCCAACGCCACTAGAGAAGTGATGACTATCATTTATTTTGCAGATGGTGCAAAAGTTACAGCACCAATCAATCAAGATCAGGAAAATGATCGCAACAGATGGCTGGGTGGATTAGAGCCGGGATTACTAGCGGCTTCTGAATTAAATCCGTTGATTTAAAAAAGATTTGCTTAGAAGCTTTGTTGCATTTGCACCTAACAGACCACTAGCCCTCACATCGCTATAATAATTTGTACGTTTACCAAAACAAAAGCATGGGCGAAGCACCTATTCTGAAACATAGCATTGCCGAATATTTAGAAAGCGAAGAAAAATCTTTGGAGAAACATGAGTTTTACCGAGGAGAAATCTTTGCTATGGCTGGCGCATCAATACAACATAATCAAATTGTTAGGAACGCGCTTTTTGAAGTGGAAACACATTTAAGAAAAGGAGGAGATTGCCAAATTCTTCCAAGCAATCTTAAAATTCATTCAGAAGTAAATTCGCTTTTCACTTATCCTGATTTATCAATTATTTGCGGCGAGATTGAAACATTAGAAAATCATAATGATGTAGTGACCAATCCAACGATATTGATTGAAGTATTAAGCGAGTCAACGCAGGATTATGATCGTGGTGGTAAGTTTAAATTATACCGTGATATACCAAGTTTAAAAGAGTATATACTGATAAGCAGCCTTGAAACACTCGTTGAAAAATACAACAAACAAGATGATGGCACATGGATATTGCACGAATATAAAAATGAAAATGATTTGCTCCCCATTCCAACAATTAATATGCAAGTGGAAGTAAAGAGTTTATATAGAGATGTGGTTCTTAAATCCAGCAATTAAAAACAACATCAGAAAAAAAGTCATTCATCAACTCGAATCATTTCTTCTCCGTCAAAGATTTTATCAACTTTATTTCATCATCGCTAAAAGCGGTTCCGTCTTTGCGAAATATATCATGAAACCAAATTTTTGGTTCTGCCCCGTCTGGCATCGGCGCATCCCATGCATAAATGGTATTAGTTTTTCCAGACACAAAGCCCCAGTTGATCGCGCCAACATTTTTTTGTTTTAATAATGGCATGATATTATCAAACCTGCTCCCTCGTGTTCTCGCCATATATTCTGTGCATATTAAAGGACGACCAAAACTTTTTAAAGAATCTATCAAATGCTCATGGTCTTTTTCTTCGCTATAGTTATGATAAGTGATCACATCAGAATTTTTCAACTGCACATTACTAAGCTCTTTAAAATCGGTGGAAAACATTCCAGAAGAAAGTGGCTGATCGGGATTGACCTGTCTTCCCCACACAAAAACTTTTTTCAAAAGTGGTATGCTTTTATTTTCATACCCAGAATTGCCAGGCTCATTATAAACATCCCACATTAATATTCTCACGTCATGTTTGAATGTGTTCAAAATATCTTTCACATATTTTTCAAGTGTGTCAGATAATTTCGGTTCGGTATGATATCTCGTTCCCGGATCGCGAAGCCATCCTGAATTATGTACACCCATTTTTGGAGCAGGCTGAGTTCCGGCTTTATAATTATCATTCCAGCAATCATCAAAAATCACAAACATGGTACTGATGTGATGTTTATCAGCAATCCCAAGATAAGTGTTCATGCGA
>CAIYPC010000703.1 GCA_903927975.1 uncultured Bacteroidota bacterium
TTGAAATTCGAGCAAATAAACTACAAGCTGCTGGTGGATTATGAAGCTTACCTTGTGAAAAAGGAACTCAAGACCAATTCAATCGCCAACTACATGCGAACATTGAGAGCCATTTATAATAAGTCCGTTAAAACCGATAACACCAGCCTCGAACACTATCCGTTTAAAAGCTACTCAATAAAACATGAAAGAACTATTGCCAAGGTTCTTACAAAAGAAAATTTTGACAAAATTACTGCACTTGAACTCAGTAAGGACTCCCCAGAGTATTTGAGTCGGGCCATCTTTATGCTCACCTTTAACCTTATTGGGATTTCATTCACTGATTTGGTAACGTTAAAACCTTCCGACATTGTTGACGGACGCATCGTATACAGACGAAAAAAAACGAAGAGAGTTTACAGCATCAAGCTTAATGATTTTGCGGAAGCCATAATTTCGGAGTTGACCGCCCTATACCCAGTCTCACCATATTTGTTGCCCTTATTAAATAATGCCGACCTATCAGCAAGAGAGGAGAAACGCATTATTCAACTTAGATTGCAAACCTGTAACAAGTATTTGAAAAAGATAGGTGAGGGCCTTGAGTTGGATTTGGTACTCACCACTTATGTGGCTCGTTATACATGGGCCACCACTGCTAAGCGCATAGGTTATAGCAATGAAATAATTGCGGAAGCTTTAGGGCATGAATACGGTAACGCGGTTACTTCAACTTATCTTGATGGATTTAGCCAAGAAGTAGTTGACAATGCAAACGATACAGTCAATCAAAAGATTTTTGGGTAAAATTTCAATGCATTCGCTAGGTGTTTGATGACCGTGGAAGATATTTATTGATAAAGCCACCATGGATGACCTAACCAACCAAATCACACTTCTCAGGACGGAGATAAACCTGACCCAAGACCCAGAGGAAAGAGCTGAGCTAACAAAGAAAATGAACGTCTTGCTACTAAAGAAAGAGATTGAGACAATAAAAACAAGAATTGCCCAGATGTCATAAAGGCTATTCGGTGAAAAATAGCTCGGCAAATTGATTCCGTGGCAATCTTATGTGTTGTATTTATTACCTATCTTTTAATCGCTTTAATGGCCCTCTGTATTCATCAATTAAGGCACTCATAGGGTCGGCATCAAAAAAGAATGCTTGGGAGTCTATACCATATTCTTCTGTTAATTCACAAACCTTTAATGTTTCTTTCAATGCTTTTGGGTTAACCTGTTTTTTCCATCCTGGAAATCCAATTTGAAAAACAACTTTGGTGACAATTTTTGAACCCAGTCCCAAAAATGTTTTTTCCTTCATGGGTTTATGAACATTAATATAGTTACCGTTCGCATCTTCAAGAAAACAGCCATATCGTCTCAACAGAGTATCGAATTCTTGGTAAGTTACGGGATAAAATCGTTTGTCAATTTCCCTTGTTCCTTTACGGATAAAATCCGCAATAAAATAAATTTCGGGGTCTTGTGTTTTACGGAAAGTATTAAAACGATTATAACTTGAGTATTTATCACCCGCAATATTTACGGCAAGGTCTTCAAATTCTTTTTGTTTTACATCGACTGTTCTTCCAAATCTATTTAGTTGAAAAAGTAGAGTAAGTAGTGCAGTACGTTTGTTAGCATCATGAAAAGCATGGTTTTTAATTAGTCCATAGAATAGAGTTGCACAGATTTCCTCAGGTCTTGTCCATTTTTGAAAGCTACCGTATCCAGTAATTTGCCTACCCAATGCGGAACCAAGTATATTGAAATCTTTAACTCCGCAAATGGTTTGCTCCCCTTCATTCATGAAATAGTCAGCAATCAAATAATGAGCTTTAATAACATCAGTATAGTTTATCACGCCATGTGAGGCAAAAGGGTCGTTGTTTACTAGACCCACAGTGATTATTTCGGGGATATTGACCCACCTGTTTCGGGGCATATTGACCCACCCTGTGGAGGGATTATTTCGGAGCATACTGACCCACTCGTTTCGGAGCAAGCTGACCCACCCGTTATCAGGATTGGGATTTGATGTTGCAA
>CAIYPC010000704.1 GCA_903927975.1 uncultured Bacteroidota bacterium
TTGCTGGTTGATGGAAGGTTCACCAAATCTGTAGATGCTGATTTTGGTTTCATCCATTTTCTTAAATTCTTTAATGTGGTATTTATTTCTGCAAGCAATAATCCAAGCTCAGTTGCATAAGATTCTTCGCGGCTTTTTTTTAGATCTTTATAAAGCGCAGCATAAATTTCTTCTTCATATTCTAAAACAGTTTTCTTTAGCAGTTGCAATTGTGCTTCGCGAAATTGGTATGAACGCGTTGCGCCTGTTTCAAAATATGACCGCATTTGTTGTAGAGAAAAATCACCCATTATTCTTTTATAATGAATGTAATTTACCCTAAAGCGGGATAAAATTTTTAACTTAGTAAAGAGTTTGATTTTTTAGCCGCAGATCGCGAAATATCAAGAAAATTATGACTGACGAATATTACATGCTGCAGGCCATCAAAGAAGCACGCAAAGCTTATGAAATTGGTGAAGTGCCCATCGGCGCAGTAATAGTAATGGGCGGAAAGATTATTGCTCGCGGGCATAATCACGTAGAAAAATTGAATGATTCAAGTGCTCATGCTGAAATAATCGCGCTCACATCGGCTTTTAATTTTTTGGGAAGCAAATATTTACCGGACGCGACCATATATGTAACGTTAGAGCCTTGTTTGATGTGCGCTGGTGCATTGTTCTGGAGTAAAATTGGCCGTGTTGTATATGGCGCAGATGATGAAAAAAATGGTTATAAAAAATATGTCATCCCTCTTCCATCCATCAAAGTAGCAGGCGTTGGTCCATGGCCTTTTCACCCTAAAACAGAATTGATAACTGGCATTTTAAAAGATGAATGCGCCATGCTGATCAAAGAATTTTTTAAAGCGAGGAGATAATTTCAATTCGTCACAATTGCCAATCAACACGCATCTTGAAATCTCAGGATCGGACTACGAACTATCAACTATGAACTATCAACTCGCTCAATGGCATTAGTTTTGAGCAATCAACTTATCAGCCTTACATTTGTTCTCCTTAATAACAATAAATTTTAAATCAAATATTATGGCATTCACTTTACCAGCGCTTCCTTACGCGCACGATGCATTGGAACCTTTTATTGACACAACAACAATGCAGATTCATCATGGCAAGCACCATCAGGCTTATGTTGACAATTTGAACAAAGCAATTGCAGGCACACCGAACGAAAATAAATCGCTTGAAGAATTAGTGAAGAGCGCGGGCAGCATCAGCCCGGCTGTTCGCAATAATGGTGGCGGACATTGGAACCATAGTTTTTTCTGGGAAATATTAGCCCCAAAAGCAGGCGGCGCTCCAACAGGAAATTTGGGCGATTCAATCAATTCTACATTTGGTTCATTGGATACTTTCAAAGAAAAATTTGCCGCAGCCAGCGTTGGCAGATTTGGGAGCGGTTGGGCATGGCTGATAGTAAAAGATGGCAAACTTGAAATTTCTTCAACACCCCATCAGGACAATCCTTTGATGGATGTTGCTGAAACAAAAGGCTCTCCTATTTTAGGTGTTGATGTTTGGGAACATGCATATTATTTAAAATATCAAAACCGCAGGGCTGAATATCTTGGTGCTATTTGGAATGTAATAAGCTGGGACAAAGTGGCTGAACATTTTGCAAAGGCTTCAAAATAAATTTTGTTTCAAAAAAATTGTTACTTTCAATCCCGACAAATAAGTCGGGATTTTTTATTTTCTTAAAAAGATTTATGAAAAAAATTAAAATCATTTCAGCAGTTGCATTATTTGCGCTCATCACTTCATGTGCATCACATAGTAAAAAAATTATGATCTATGCGAGCAACGATATTCAGGTTGATGAAAGCCAGAAAAATATAACCGTTACGGAAGGCACCACGCATCACGAAAAAATGTTGGAGTTCAGCGGTAGTGATCCTGTTACTTTAAACATTCAATCACCTTCTGGAAAATTTACTTTGCAAGCAACAGATGATGGATTATATATTGCCAATCTAAAACCTGATACTGTTGTGGGAAGTTACCAGCATGTTGGCACAGATAACGGTACTGTAAAAATCACCGCAGATGGATTGAAAGCAAGAGTTGACAGTCTGCAAAAATTAATCGCCGATTCAAATGTGAGCGTTGCCAATAAAAATTATTTCATCAAACCGAATAGCATCGCAAAAATCACTGATAAGACCAATGCAAAAATATTCGGTCCTTTCACCACAATTCCTTCTGGGTTTGATGCAGCTTCCGTTCCCGAGATTTACAAATTTTACGCTGTTAAAGAAGAAAGAGAAATTATTGAGAAACTAACGGCGATGGGTAAGTGAAGAAGCGATGATGGATGTTAGATGATAGATGGCGGAGTTTAATTTTGAAAATTCGTTATAAGGTCGAACATCAACAATCCATCATCGACCAACTCTCTCACGAAAGTGACGAGGCGATGACGGATGTTAGATGATAGATGGCGGAGTTTAATTTTGAAAATTCGTTATAAGGTCGAACATCAACAATCCACCAACGACCAACTCTCTAACGAAAGTAAAGGAGCGATGACGGATGTTGGATGATAGATGACCGAGTTCAATTTTGAAAATTCCCTATAAGGTCGAACATCAACAATCCATCATCGACCAACGCTCTCACGGCACTGGATCATATCCATGCCCGCCCCAGGGATGGCAACGTGAAATTCTTTTGATAGAAAGCCACAAACCTTTAAAAATTCCATGCTTTTTTAATGCCTCAACTGCATAGTGAGAACATGTTGGTGTGAATCTGCATTTCGGACCAAGTATTGGCGAAATAATCCATTGATAAAGCTTAATGAGCGCTATAAAAGGAAGGCTAAGTATTCGCAGAATTGTTTTCAATGATAATTTTTATAAGCCTTTGCAAAATTAATCCCATCTTTTCAAATACCATTTTATATTCGGGTAACTCTTTGCTGGTGTAGATAAAAAAAACAGCGAGTTGCTTGTCTTTTTCTTTTAATAAATTGCTCAACTCATTTTTCTGTAAACGATACGATTCTCTTGTCAGTCTTTTAATTCTATTTCTATCAACTGCCTTTTTGAAAATTTTGCTGCTTGCGCCAACGCCGGCGGCGAGTTCGGAGTTGTGAGTCGTGAGTTGTGAATGGGGAATAGCGGTTGGTTTATTAAGCAGATAATAAATCCTAAACGGAAATACGGAAAAATTTTTACCCGCTTTGAACAA
>CAIYPC010000705.1 GCA_903927975.1 uncultured Bacteroidota bacterium
ACAAAGTGAGCGTATCACCAGAATTTTGTATTACAGCTAATCCGCCTCTGCTATGACCACCTTGTTCAAATGTCATTCCGATTGCACCGCTATAAATTGGATAGGTGTCACCGTAACTCGGATAGAATAAATCGAAGCGCTCCTTTGTAAAATAAAGCCAGCCATTCTGATCAAAATATTTTGCATTATTTTTTCCGATGCTGGTTTGAAATTCTCTCTGCCATGGAGTTATTACTTCATGATAAGGCTCGGCAGCGGGAGAAAAATAATAAGGCGCATTATATCCTTGCTCATGAAAGTCAACGTGCACCTGCGGGAACCATTCATTATATTTTTTTAAACGCTGTTGTGTTTCCACTTGCGTTTGCCAAGCCCAGTCGCGGTTCAAGTCAAAATTGTAATGATTCGTTCTTCCTCCTGGCCATGGCTCACTATGCTCGCGTGATTGAGGATCGGGGTTTGCATTTTTTCCAACGGCGGTATTGAACCAGTTCACATAACGGTCACGCCCATCCGGATTTATACAAGGATCTATTACCACAATCACATGCTTCAGCCATTCTTTTGTTTGCGCATTAGAAGGATTCACCAATTCATAAATCGTTTTCATGGAAGCTTCTGATGATGAGGCTTCATTGCCATGCACATTATAGCTCAGCCACACAATAGCTGGCGCATTTTCATCAGCCGCCATTTTATCTTTTGCAACCCCGGCAAGCCGCAGATTATTCAACCTGATTGATTCTAACTTTTGCAAATTTTCAGGCGTTGCAATAAATGCGAGCAATAAAGGACGCCCTTCATTGGTTTCGCCATATTGCTCCAGCTTCACCATATCATGTGCGTTCTCAGCAACCTGTTTAAAATAATTTACAATTTTAAAATGCGGAGTGAAATGTGAGCCCAAAGGATAGCCAAGAAACTGTTCGGGCGACTGCACATTTTGCGAAAAACTCAAAAAACCAAACATGCAGAAAAAAGCTGCGATCATTAATTTTCTCATAATTATTTTAATAAAGCGTGAATGTAAGCAAAGCAAAAAGATTAAAAAAACGGTTAAGGAGGAATGGTTTGTTGTTCGTAGTTTGTGGTTAAATGCACATATAATTTCAAAAATAAATTATTGCCAAACGAAATAACAATTACCATAATTTTACTTCTTAGCCCTTTATTATTAAAAATATCTTTCATTTATGATCAACGCCATTTTCAGAAATAGCCTTATTGGAATTGTTGCTAGTTTACCAGTTGTATTGAATGCACAAACAGAAATCAATCCTTATCTATATGCGCCCCAGAAAAAAATCGAATGCAAGCGTGGCGCTGTAGTTTCCGCAAACGCATTGGCCAGCATGGTGGGCGTTGAAATGTTGAAAAAAGGTGGCAATGCCGTGGATGCAGCTATTGCCACACAGCTTGCGCTTGCAGTTGTTTATCCTGGTGCAGGAAATATTGGAGGTGGTGGATTTATGGTGGCACATCTTTCAAACGGAAAAAATATCACGATTGATTTTCGTGAAAAGGCCCCAGAAAAAGCTTCACGGAATATGTATCTGGATGCTAACGGCAATGCACAAACGGATTTAAGTCAGAATGGGCATCTCTCATCTGGTGTTCCCGGAACTATTGCAGGCGTTTTTGCTGAACTGAAATATGCACGACTTCCTTTCAAAAAATTGATACAACCTGCTATTGACCTCGCTGAAAAAGGATTTGCCATAACCCGCGCCGAAGCAAGGGATCTGACTGCAGAGCAGGTGATCTTTAAAAAATACAATACCGTGATGCCGGTATTCATAAAAGAAATAGCATGGAAAACCGGCGATACATTAATTCAAAAAGAGCTTGCTAAAACACTAAAGTTAATTCGTGATTATGGTGCAAAAGGTTTTTATGAAGGAGAAACTGCACAGCTCATCGTTGATGAAATGAAAAGAGGCAATGGGATCATGACGTTGGAAGATCTTAAAAATTATACCGCGAAAGAACGAGAAGCCGTTGAGTTCAGTTATAAAAATGATTATACTGTTGTCACCATGCCGCTACCTGCGAGTGGCGGTGTGCTTTTGCCGCAAATGATGCGCATGGTAGAAGATCAGCCATTAAAAACTTACGGTTTCGAAACATTAAAATCGGTTCATCTGATGGTTGAGGTGGAGCGGCTTGCTTATGCTGATCGTGCAAAATATCTTGGAGATAAAGATTATTTTAAAGTACCTGGAAAATTTTTATCAAGCTACCCTTATGTGATGGAAAGAATGAAGCTGTATGATCCCAACAAAGCTGGAGATAGCAAAGATATCCAGGCAGGCAATGTTGCACCAGAGAGTGAAGAAACGACGCATTTTTGCGCTTACGACAAAGATGGCAATGCAGTTTCCATCACAACAACACTTAATGGTGGATACGGTAGTCACACGATAGTTGCAGGTGCTGGTTTTATATTGAATAATGAAATGGATGATTTCAGCATCAAGCCTGGTGTCCCAAATATGTATGGCGCAGTTGGTGGTGAAGCAAACGCCATTGCACCGGGAAAGCGCATGTTGAGTTCCATGACACCGACTATTGTTTTGCAAAATAATAAGCCAATTTTAGTTGTCGGTACACCAGGTGGCACAACGATTACCACTTCTGTTTTTCAAACATTGATTGATATTCTTGAATTCGGTATGAGTGCCGAAGACGCCGTGAACAAGCCAAAGTTTCATCATCAATGGCTGCCTGATATGATTTTTGTTGAGAAAGATTTCCCTATGGACGTAAGAGATCAACTGATCCAAATGGGCTATAAGATTTATCAGCGCGAATCAATTGGAAGAACTGAAGTAATCCAAATTTCAGCAGATGGAAAAATAATTGCGGTGGGCGATAAGAGAGGCGATGATGCTGCGGAAGGATATTAGAGTATTCCATAGTTCATAGTCCATAGTAGTGCAACAAAATAGGGTTCTTCTATGAACTATCAACCATGAACCATCAACTCTCTCCATCACAAATATTTTTTTGTTTTTAAAAGATTAATCCAAATCTGATAACCCGTTTCATTTAGATGAAGTCCGTCCGTCTCTGCGTATTTCACATCGAGTTTGCCATTCTTATCTTTAAGCTTGTCGATTAGATTGATGTAGATAAATTTATTCGCTCCTGCATTCGATATTAATTGCTTATTGACCAAATTCACTTGCTTGTTTTTATTGAAAGCTTCAGGATATTCATTTTTCACATTATCATTTGTTGGCAAAATACTTAGGACATAAATTTTTGTGCCCGGCGATTTTGCTTTTATTCTTCCAACAATTTCCTCAATATTTTTTACGATAATTTCAACAGGAATATTTTGAGAAATATCATTGATGCCAATTTCTATAAAAACTTTTTTTGGCTGTCGTATTATTAT
>CAIYPC010000706.1 GCA_903927975.1 uncultured Bacteroidota bacterium
AGAAATTAATAATTGAATCCAGTGCGTGCTATTCGGAGAAAATGAAGTGTACGTGAGTGTTATTTTTTCTGACTGAGCAAGTTGTTCAAAAATTATTAATTAGGAATCGCTTATTAATAATTCTTATTCTTATATTTAATTTCATTTATTAATAGACCTCTTCTCTCCTTTCCTGTAAAAAAAATTCAACTTTCTTCCGGTCCAAAAAAATTATATTCCTTAAACAACCAAAACAACATTATGAAAAAGTTTTTCGCATTGCTATGCTTAAGCATCATTGTATGCATTATTTTATTTCAATCAAGCTGCAGCGGCCCAGTGCCAGCTCCGACAATAACAACTGATTCAACAGCAAAAAAAGAAATGTCGCATGGCGATATGGTTGCTCGCGGCAAATATCTTGTAACAGTAGCTGGCTGCAATGATTGTCATTCACCTAAGATAATGACAGCACAAGGGCCTGTGCCAGATACGACAAAATTATTATCGGGTCATCCTGCTAATTCACCACTTCCATCTATGTACAAAAATGCATTGAAGCCGGGAGACTGGATCCTATTGGGGCCTGATCTTACTTCGGCTGTTGGCCCATGGGGCATTTCATTCACGGCAAACCTTACGCCTGATACTGCTACAGGTCTTGGCGCATGGACGGATGATGTGTTTATAAAAACATTGCGCACCGGAAAACATCTTGGACAAAGCGGAGGTCGCGATATTTTACCTCCGATGCCATGGCCTGATTTTGCAGCAGCTACTGATGAAGATCTGAAAGCAATATTTGCTTATTTAAAAGCATTGCCAGCAATCAGTAATAAAGTTCCTGCACCTGTGCCGCCAACTGAAGTTGCGAAGATGAAATAGGGAGAATTGATAATTAGCAATTAGTAATTGATAATTAATAATTGAATACATTTCACGTAATCTAAAAATGATCATTTAGTAGAAACAGCATTCATTGTGTCTCTGCTAAATGATTATTTAATTAAGGATCTGATTTTATATGAACATCATTGAATGGCATGATTTCTTCGTGGCTACTGCCGGCTCCGCCGCCGCTTTAACAGGATTGATATTTGTTGGCGTTTCTATCAACATCATAAAAATTCTTTCACTTCCTAAACTGCCTGCCCGCGCATTGCTCTCACTGATTTTGTTGCTGGCTATTTTAATTGTTTCATCTTTAATGCTTATACCAGTGCAATCTTATTTATTGATTGGAATATGTATTTCTGTCATTTCAATTGCGCTCTATATCGTTATTACAAAAATGGACTTTGGCATTTACAAAAAGTCTTCACCTGAAATTAGAAGGCTTTATTTTATTAGCATTGTTTTTAACCAGCTATCAATAATCCCTTATGTCATTGCAGGCATCTGCATTCTGATCTATAAAGAAGATGGCGTGTTTTGGATAGCGCCCGCCATTCTTTTATCGTTCATAAAAGCTGTTGTTGATGCGTGGGTGCTGCTCGTGGAAATCAATCGCTAAAAGCAATTCATGAAGAATATACCAATACACAAATTACAGGAGAGAGCTTCATTTGGATTAGAGATGGGACACACTTCATTTGAAGGGGCAAGAGAAGCACTTGAAGGATTAGAAGTTCACCGCGATGACTGCTATAGTTTTTTATTGATAGAAACAGGACAAGG
>CAIYPC010000707.1 GCA_903927975.1 uncultured Bacteroidota bacterium
TACCCAATCAAAACGGCGTTGTTTTCTAATTCACCTCCTTTGGGCGATGCGCCAATTTCTATATTACTTTTATCTAAAAAGTTGGTATCTTCTATGTGTGTGTTGTGTTTTGATATATCGCATTTCATAATATTTTTTTATTGAAATATTTTAAAGGCAAATATACTATTCTTTTGGTTTGGGTTTATCCTTTTTGGTTCGTTTCTTTTTAGGTTTAGGGTTTCCGCTTACAGATGCTTTAACCATAGAATTAAAAACAGATGCGGTTTCTTCGGGAGATTTTTTATCTTTTGTCATGTGGTAAAATTACAAAAAATCTTTAACTTTTATTTCTAAAGCATCCGCAACCCTTTTGAGTGTAAGAATTTTAAAATCGTGCTTGCCCTGCTCTAATTTATGCAATCCACCTTCTGATAACCCAGTTTGTTTTGCAAGTTGCGGAACAGAATAGCCCTTTCTTATTCGGGCTACCTTTACTTCCATTCCAACATTTTTTAAGTATTCGCTATTTATTATCATTGTATTTATTTTTTAATTAGTTGACTATATTTTAAAGTACCTTCGCAATTACTCAAAGCGTTTATAAATCTTACATCTTGTGTTAGTAGTTTAGCATTATATCTATATGATGCTTCGTTACAATACCTTTGCAAGTGTTTAGGAGAAACGCTGTGATGTATTCCTACTATTTGTCTTTTTAATAAAGACCAAAAGCCCTCAATAGTATTTGTATGAGCCGCACCTCTTACATATTCTTTTGCACTATGGTTAACGCTTGCGTGTTGGTAATTCCTTTTTAGTGCCTTATAACTACCTTGTTCATCACTTACCATAACAGAACCATCTTCAACATTTTCATAAACGGCATTTACAAGGGTTTCTAAATTAGTATCGGGAATTATTTGTGTATTAACTTTACCGTTTCTTTGAACTGCACCAAATACAATAGTTTTACCTCCAGTACCACTACTTACCTTTTTTTTGTTCTTGTGTTTATTCTTTTCTTTGCCACCAACAAAAGTTTCATCTACTTCAACAATACCACTTAATAGTTCGGGGGCTTTTTCAGTCAGCATTTGACGTATTCTATGATTTAAAAACCACGCTGTTTTTTGTGTTACATCTAACCAACTTGCCAACTGTAAAGAAGAAATACCTTTGGAGTGATTAGATAGGATATACATTGCGTAAAACCATTTAACCAATGGTATTTTTGTGTTTTCATAAATAGTTCCAACAGTAACAGAAAATTGTTTCCTGCACTCTTTTTCGTTGCACTGAAAGCGTTTACCACCTTTAATCCTCGAAACGTGTGTTGAGCCACAAAAACAACAAGCAGGGGTACTACCCCATCTTTGTTCTTCTAAAAGAAGTCTACACTTTTCATCTGTGTTAAAGTGTTTCTGAAATTCTAAAATTGATTTGAATGTTTTCATCTTTTTATTTTGTTTATTGTTTACTACTATCTACTTATTTATTAAAAAATATATTACCCCTTTATTGTAGGATATTTTACAATATCAATAAAATATACGCCATCAATAACAATAGGTATTATCTTCTTTTCCTTTATTAGCTTGTAAATATACACTGTTGTATATTTCTGCATTATTGCGTAATTTTTTACTGTTTTCAATTCTTCTCTTTTTTTCACTGCACA
>CAIYPC010000708.1 GCA_903927975.1 uncultured Bacteroidota bacterium
CATGGCTTAAGATATCACCCCTTCGGGGTTTTAGAAATGCTGATTGTTTCTTGCTATAAAAATATCAGCCCTTCAGGCTTTTATGATTCAACAATAACGATTATTTAAAAAAATTAGTAAAATAGTTCTTTGAAACTTCTTTGCATTTAATAAATATTTATGGAGAATAAAATTTTGTGCATCTCATATAAATGAAAAGAAAAAAACTCTACTACATACCGGGCTTGATAAGCATAATCGGGCTGCCGATATTATTTTTATTTATTGGGTCAGAGGATCCTGTCATAACAACATGCCTTAAAGTATTCATTCCAAAAGATGAAAATACAAAGCTAGGTGCGAGCACTTTTTCAAATTATATGGTACGTAATATGGCAAAAAAGAAAAAGATGATCAGTGTTAGTTTTGATGATTTCGTTGAATTTGGCAATGATTGGGATGGATATGTACAGGATACAAAAATGTCTTTTATTCAGCATGAAATAGAAAGACTTCAATTTACCAATGACACATCTTCAGTGTTGAAAATCGAATTTAACGATGGATCTACTTATGGGCAATTTGCTTGGTTGCTCAATCAGGCAATGCTTTATGATGTGAAGAGATTTGCACTTGTAGATAATGAATTTTATTTGTTTGCAAATGAACCTCCAGTCCATTATCAAAGTCTGGATTTGCTATTCCCAATTGACACAACCAGTATAATAGTAGATCCAAAATACGCAGGTCCAACAAAATGGGAGATTTTCAAATGGAAGCTGTCATATAAATTAGAAGAGGTTAAAATAATGGCAAAGGGAAATTATTTATTGATCACAGGTTTTCTTTTATTCATCTTTATACCTTTTATTATTAAAATGATTAGGCGTAATAAAAATATTGTTCATGTAACTGTTACAGCATAATAATAAATTATCAGTACGGTGCAGATTTAAATAATCCCTGCCATCCGCTCTTTCCATTTTGTAAGGTTCACACCTTTTATCAGAAGCCATAAGCACATCGATAATTCTCCAAAAAATGGCGGAACGAGAATTAGAGGAAATAATAAATTTGATAATGAAGGAGAAAGTATCAGCGCAAAACTATTTATGAGATAGCATACGCCAGCAATCTGTATCATCACACCTAATACTTTTGGCAGATAACCCGACTTAAAAATAAGATAGCCATCGATAAGACATTCAACCCCAAAAAATATTAGACCAACGCCAAAGCCATATCCATGTGCTTTAATAGAAAGGTATGCCAATGCTTGCAACTGTTGGGCATTGAATGCTTTTAGATAATCTGCATTCTCTAATAAAAACAATGGCATTAAAAGGTTCATCTTGTTAGCAACTAAAACTGCTGTTTGAGTTAAACCAAAAAGAACCGCAAGCAAAGCAAGATTTTTGTTTACTGGCTTTAGCAACGTATAATATACCAACGCTACAATTCCATCGCACACGTGCATGGTAAGGTCGCCTGCAATGCCAATTCGCCAAAGCAATGGAGAAGCTGCAATATTATTTGCTGTTGCTGCTGCATCGCCGGAAACAATTAGTTTGTTTCTAATAAACATTTCGCCGATGAAGCCTGCAACAATAATAAATAAATAGGCAAGCCCGCCTATTCGCGCATAAAGTTGTGGCGATGTTTCAGTTTTTATGTTTGCCATTGTTGTTTTTATTAGGAGTAACGATTGTAAATATCTTCATAATACCTTGTCAGCCGCAGCTTAATATACAGATGGCGTTTACAAATGTCAAATGGTTTATAGATGATAAAGACAAATAAACCGTCGTTCCTGCACAGATAGAAATCTCATTTCTATTTTGCTGATTTGTTCATTGGAGTTTTTCTTTCGCGTGAATGACTACGACGGCATGAGCAGATTACATAAACCTGTAGTATCTTTCGCCAGAAGTAATTAGTTAATATTAAATATGAAAAAGTATTTTAAAAAAGCAAGCCGCTTTGCATTCATTTTATTATTTCCATTGCTAACAAAAGCAGCAGGTAATGATACTGTTTTTGTTAAGCAATTTGGCTTATTGCCCGATACGAGAGAAAACGCAGTAAAGGCCGTTCAACAAGCTTTGGAATTCTGCAAAACAAAACAACATCCTGTATTGATATTTCCCAAGGGTCGTTACGATTTTTGGCCTCAATACGCTATTGAAAAAGATTATTATGAATCTAATACATCGGCCATCAATCCCAAACGCTGCGCAATATGGATTTATGATTTTAAAAATCTCATTATTGATGCAAATGGTTCGAGCTTTATTTATCATGATCGGATACAGCCTTTTACTATCGATAGCAGCCAGAACATCAGCATAAAAAATGTTGACATCGATTGGGACATTCCATTAACAGCACAAGCAATCGTAAAGGATACCGCAAAAAATTATGTTGATATTCAAATTGACACGACCGCAAATCCATTTATTATTGAAGAAGGAAAAATTGTTTTCGTAGGAGAAGGATGGAAAAGCAAATGGTGGGGAACGATGGAGTTTGAACCTGACACTCGTTTGATTGCGCCACAGACCGGTGATGATGGTGTATTCCGCGATGGCTGGGAAGATTATACAGCCGAAAAACAAAGCCATGGGATTATCCGGTTGCACAATTCATTTGCACGTAAGCCAGCGCCAGGAAATATCATTGTACTGCGTCACAGCGAAAGAGATCATGCTGGCATTTTTATAACTGGAAGTAAGAATATTCTGTTAGAAAAAATAAATATTTATGAGACTGCTGGACTGGGAGTATTATCTCAGTATTCAGAAAACCTTTCTTTTGATTATTTACAAGTAGTGCCGAATAAAATGAAAGGACGGTATTTTAGCGGTCATGATGATGGCTGTCATTTTTCCAATTGCAAGGGGAAAATCAGCATTGATCATTCAGCATTTGAAGGATTGATGGACGACCCAATCAATGTTCATGGAACGGCTGTGCAGGTGATTGAAAAAAAATCACCCACAGAATTAGTTTGTCGTTTTATGCATGAGCAAAGCATTGGAATGATATGGGCAAATGTTGGCGATACGATTGGATTGATCAATCATGAAACGATGCAAACTTTCGCTCATGCTGTAATAAATAGTTTTAAGGCATTGAGCAAAGAGGATTTTATATTGACTTTTCGAGAAGCAATTCCCGCTGAATTAATTGTAAAAGACGCTTTGGAAAATTTATCATGGACTCCTGATGTCACGATAAGAAATTCTCTATTTGCGGTTAACCGTGCCCGTGGTATTTTGGTTTCTACTCCCGGAAAAGTGATTATAGAAAACAACACATTCGAATCAAGCGGCTCTGCTATATTAATTGCGGGAGATGCTAACCAATGGTTTGAATCAGGTGCAGTGAAAGATGTATTGATCCGCGATAATAATTTTACAGATGCTTGTCTCACGTCGACGTATCAGTTCTGTGAAGGCATCATAAGCATTGAACCGGAAATACCTAAACTAAATAGCACAACTCCTTTTCACAGGAATATTACCATTACTGAAAACAATTTTCATCCTTATGATTATCCTGTTTTATATGCCAAATCTGTAGATGGATTGCGCTTCACAAATAATACCATTATCAGAAGTAATCGGTTTGCGCCTTTTCATCCGAGAAAATTTATGTTCAGCTTTCTTGCTTGTAAAAATGTATTGATTTCAGGAAATCAATTGCAGGGTGACGTGCTTGGAAAGAATGTGCTGCTGCAACAAATGGATGGAAAAGAATTAAGAGTTAGTCCGGCGAATGTGTTGAAGATTGTGAAGGAGGGAAAGGGGAAATGATTTAAAAGCTAATCGTAATAGACAATCTTTTAGCAAACTACAGAGCAAACTCTTTGCGAACAATTGGGGGGTTGCACGTCATTGCGCGGAACGAAGCAATCTGATCTTAGAATAGGAACATCTCGCCATTCATAAAGCGGATTGCTTCGCAGAGCCTCGCAATGACGATCCGAGTAGCTGGTTGCTCTCTGAAAATCAGATTGACAGTGTTTACTTAGAGAGCTGCACGTCATTGCGAGGAACGAAGCAATCTGATTTTAGAATTAGGGAGATCTTGCCATTCGTAAAGCAGATTGCTTCGCAGAGCCTCGCAATGACGATCCGAGTAGTTGGCAGATCACCAATTTTTTATTTCTTCCCATAAATCTTTCCATTCGGGATTCGTAGAAGAAATCAATTTTATTTTTTGCGATCTACTCCCTGCTTTTATCCTTTTTTCTTCGGTTATTGCTTCTTGTATTGTTGGAAAAGACTGAAAATATATCAGCTTGTTAAGATTGTATTTTGCGCTAAAGCTATCGGGATGAACTTTCTCTCTGTGTTGTTGCACCC
>CAIYPC010000709.1 GCA_903927975.1 uncultured Bacteroidota bacterium
GAATAATATTTGCAAAGAAGTCGGTTCGGGCTCGTTCTTGCAATGCCAAAACATTTCTTTTTTTATTGCCGCGGGATTGGGAAAAAAGATTTTTGAAGACAAAACGATTTTGTTCTTATCTCCCAATGCGCCTCTTGCAAAAACATTGTTACACAAAAAAACCGGAGATGGTTTTATATTTAATGGTGCGAATTCGACAATTGAAGATCTGTTTTGAATTAATTCTGAAATTATTTACTGCAATTGGTAGTACAGAGTTGGATGTTGTCACCAAACTTCATCTGCAGATATGAAGTAGGATTTATTTTTTTGGGATCCTGCACATACATCACTATCCAATCATCGTATCGCACAAGCTTTGCCTCAATCGAAACAGGTTCTGCAACAAAATCTTTTACTGCCTCATTCATTTTTTCACCATTCGCTCCGACAATCAAATAATAATTGGTTTCATTCTTTTCATTTCTAACAGCGAGCATCGGTGGCATTCCGCCTAAAATGCAACGTATAGCACAATCGCGATGTGGCTTTCCTTCACCAGGTTTCATCACGCCAAAATAGCATTTCGGATCAATGATTTCTCCTTTCACAATTTGTGTTCCTAAATCTATTTTTTGTGGCAACATATCCGATGCAATGATAGCAGATGATATTTTCAAGATGGGATTATCATTCTTGTCAATTTGCAAAAACGTTTTTCCGTCATTATATAGCAATGTTCCTTTCAGCGTTATTTCTTTTTGGTTGAGTGAAATATTTTTTTCTTTTTCAATAGCAGCCATAATGCCGTCTGCGCCGTGTTTTCCATAGCCAATTAAAGGTATGGTGATGTAAGAAAGATTGCCCCAAATATCTTTTCCGTTTATTAGTTTGATGCATGGCATGGGTGAATTAAAATAAATTCCTTTCACTGTTGTCAATTGTCCCAATTCAAAATTGCCTGTGCTAAATTTTTTTTGTGATAATGCAAGTAACGCCGCTAATGCAACCGTGATTGGCAACAGCACAATCAAATATTTTTTTACAAAGCTTTTCGGCGCATTTGTCATCCAGCCTATATAAAACTCGTTGTTCTTCATTTAAAATATTTTTTAGTCTGGCATTTGAGCAGGTGATAATTCTTTATTCATAATTTCTTATTTCGATCACCGCCCCTGGTCTTTCTGTCCCTTCTTCATAGGGCATCGGATTCAACCACACATTTCCCATTTCAATTTTAACATCATAGGTGCTTACTTTTTCTTTGAATGGAGGAGGGGATTGCCCGTTGTTTGGCAGATATTGATAGCCATGCCAAGGACAAGTGATGCAGCCATCAATCACTTTACCTTCGCCCAATGGTCCGTTCTGATGTTTGCAAACATTGCTCACTGCAAATAATTTTCCATTGGTCTTGAAAATGGCGATGCGTTCTTTATCAATGCAAAACATTTTTGCCCTGTCTTCTTCAATATCATTCACACTACAAACCATTGCAAAACCATTTTTTCTCAGATCAAATATATTTTTATCAGCTTTCACTTCTTTCATTCCCGCATATACATGTAATGAAATCAGGGTGAGTGAGCCAACGATTAATATAATCACAAATGCAGGGTTTGTTTCATATTGAATTACACCAAGCATCACATGCATGATAATAAGAAAATAAGCAACATATACAAACATGTGCAGCGTTTTCCAAACCTTCGGACTGAGATTGTGCAACCAAAAATCATGGCTCGTAATCGCCATTAATAAAAGAATAATGATGGCAAAAAACCCAAGGGCTTGAAAAGGAAAATCTGCCAGCGATCCATAATGTGTGTTTGATGTAAACAACGATACAAAAGGATTTACATTTCCAAGAGAATGAAATTGAAGAATCCCGAAAGCGCTATGAACAAGTGCAATCATGAACATGGTGACACCAAGATGACGTCGGTTATATAACAGCGGTAAAAATTTTTTATTAATTCTTGCCAGAGGTCCGATGCTCAATATAATATGTAATAGAAACAATGCTAATGTAGATGTAGAACGAATGAGCGCCGTTTCAAAAGTATAATCAGGATTGAAAATAGAAGTGAGCCCGGCAAATATTGTGAGGTACAATACACAAAAACTAAGAATGATCCAGTCGTATATTTTTTTCTGACGGTTCCAGCCAATAGCAACGTATGATACTCCCATAATTTAAAAATTAATGAGATCGATAATTTTGTGATGGATGATATCGTACAAAACAAAATGCATTTTTGCGTTCGCAAATTCTTTTTTTAATGGGAAATGATAGATTCCCTGCGCATCTATCCTGCCAACAATATTTGCATTTCCGATATTTTTTTGTTCATCATCCACCTGATAAATCAGCGCGGAAGCGAGTATGAGCGGTTTTTTATTGATCCATTCTAATTGTAAAGCAGATGTGTCTGCATTGCTTCTGAGATTAGCAGTATAGCAAGGCTTGTCAACATTTTTTAAAAGCAATGGCAACGTTTGTGAAGCTGTTGGCTGTAATAAATGATCTCTCACTTGTTGAGGAACAGCCAACCATGCACTGATAATACCGATCGGCAATAGCACCGAAAGTGATAACCAAATTTGCAAATGTCTTTTTCGCAATAGACTAATCATGTTGATTTTCTTTATTTGCGTTGAGCCATTTTTTTAATAGTAAAGGCCAGAATGCAATCGCGCCCGGAATAATAATTATCCGGAAGCCAATAGTGCTGCCGTGTGCGCCTTCATCTATTTTGTCAACACCTTTTATAACGAAGGCGATGGCAAATACAAACCCACATATCAAATAAATAGCAAGAGCTATTAATAATATCTCGATTATCATTTTTTATTTTTGATGGAAGGCCGGAACTGATTTATGTAGGATTTAGTTTTGAGTTGCACGTCTTTCGAACCGTTCTTAAAATTAGCACATCTTTCGACTAAAAATTAATTCATCATTGCACAATTATCTTTTTGTTTTGTGCAAATAAAAATACTTCTGCGGCAGAAAGCATTCCTGCAAATGGCATGAGCATATATATCCAAAAGGAAGTGTAGATATGTGCGGGAATAGCGCTAGCGACGGTTCTTGCTGGGTTCATTCCAAAACCTGAAATTGGTCCCGCAATAATCACAAATGAACAAACGCAAATTCCGGAAAAAATCCTTGTATATTTTTTCAATCTTTCATTCGCTGATGTGAAGAGTATCATCGTCATGATAATAAACGCGATGATAAATTCTATAAACGCTGCTGGCATTGTGCCATATTTTCCCGGAACAGTAACTGCATAGTTTACTGGATTTGCAGTTAATGTTTTGCCCATTAGCTGCGCCATTAAATATACTGCAAGCAGACCGCCGATGAATTGAAAGATGATATAAAAAAACGTATCCCATTTCCCCATTTTGTTTAGCCTTAAAAATGTGATGGTTACTGCCGGATTAATATGCGAACCTGATGATGCAGTGAGCGGAGAATAAAAAATAAACAACGCCGTTGCTCCCATCAAAATTCCCATGATAACGATTCTTAGAAAATCATTTGGTATTGCTATATGCCAGGCAGCATTTTTTGCTTCAAGTATGCCGCTGAAAAAACATGCTGATATCATGAAGATGGAAAGGCCTAGTGCCTCCTGCAGATAATGCAGCCAGTTTTTTCTGAATGATGCTTTCATTTGCTGCAAGCCAACTTTACCAGAAACTATTTTGATGGGCATTGCTCTCATGATGCAAATCTAATTTGTAAAAACGTATGTTCTTTGACGTTAGTTGATTCTTGGATAATGAGTTTTTTGAACCTACCTCAATAAATTTGGCTGAAACTTCGGTGGCTTGCGCATTTTCGTTGCCTGTTCATAAGAATAAGCGATACTTAGCAGTTGTGGTTCTGTATATGCATTCCCAAAAAATGAAATGCCAATTGGCAACTCATGCACAAAACCCATTGGCACCGTGATATGCGGAAAACCGGAAATGGCAGCTGGAGTGGAGATTGAGAATCCAGTATCATAATCACCATTTATCAAATCGATGCAGCAAGCCAATCCATTTGTTACCCCACAAAGTGCATCCAAATTATTTTCTATCATTAAACTACCGATAACATTTTTTGATGAAGTTGTTTTTGCAAGCGCATCTTTATATTCCTGACTATTGAGATCGCTTTTTGCCTGACAGGCAACAAGTGTTTCTTGTTTGAAATAAGGCATTGCATTTGTTTCGTTTTCTTTGTTGAAAGCAATCACATCTTCTAGATTTTTCATTTTTGAATTTGCACGGCTGAGATAACGATTTACTCCATCTTTAAATTCGTAGGCAAGCACAAGAAATTGACTCTTGCCGATATCAACAATGTCATTTATTTTTTTTATCAAATCAACTTCTATTATTGTGGCACCAGATTTCTTCATTGTTTCCATTGCCTGATGATATAATCCGACAATCCGATCATCGCCTTGCAAGTGCGATTTTTCTATTCCAATCCGTTTTCCTTTTAATCCATCAACGTGAAGGAAAGAAGTATAATCTTTGAATGATTTTTCATTGCTTGAATTTGTTACATCATCTTTTGAATCAATGCCGGTAAGTGCGCCCAACAAAATTGCTGCATCGCGAACAGTGCGTGCAATTGGTCCAGCAGTATCCTGAGTTGCAGAAATCGGGATGATGCCGCTGCGGCTCCACAATCCTATAGTAGGTTTAATGCCAACAAGTCCATTTACTGACGAAGGTGAAACAATGGAGCCATTCGTTTCTGTTCCGATGCTGATGGCGCAAAGATTCGCAGCCGTTGCAGACCCTGAGCCAGCGCTTGATCCTGATGGGTTACGGTCAAGTATATACGAACATTTCGTTTGTCCGCCTCGACTGCTCCATGCGCTTGTTGAATTTGACGATCGAAAGTTTGCCCATTCGC
Source organism: uncultured Bacteroidota bacterium (assembly GCA_903927975.1). Lineage (GTDB taxonomy): Bacteria > Bacteroidota > Bacteroidia > Chitinophagales > Chitinophagaceae > Puia. The sequence continues at coordinate 4,907 of CAIYPC010000709.1, forward strand.
TTAAATTAGTTTTGCCAAGTATCACGGCTCCTGCTTCTCGTAATTTTTTAATGATGAAAGCATCTTCTGATGCAATGTTGCCCATTAAAGCAAGCGCTCCGGCAGTCGTCATCATCTTATCGCCCGTATTAATATTATCTTTCACCAATATCGGAATGCCATGAAGAGGACCGCGCAATTTCCCTTTTTTTCTTTCTGCATCAAGCATCGCCGCAATGCTTAATACATCAGGGTTTAATTCAATCACAGAATTAAGCATGGGGCCGCTTTGATCAATTTGTTTTATGCGTTGAATATATTTTTGAGTGATATCGACCGATGAAAGTTTTCCGCTTTGCATTTGTTGCTGCAATTCATCAATTGTTATTTCATTCAGATCAAAATCATCAACATTATTAAACATGCTATTTGTTTTTTTGTTGCTGAATGAAATGATAGGGGCAGATGAAATGGCAGCACCTGCCAGAGAACTGCTGCGCAGAAATTTTCTCCTGTTCATATTGTATGGTTGAATAAAAAAGTATTAATATCCTTAAATAAAAAAATTATCAGATGGGCGTCCCGAAATTTTTTTGATTTTTTCTATAAAATAAATATAGGTGAGTTTTAGTAAAGTAATTGGAAGAAAATACTTGAAACTTGATTTTAAAACTCCTTAGGTATAAAAAATTTATTTTTCTCTTTTAGTTTTCCATCTTCATAAAGCTCGAAGCGGAACCAGCCTGCATGAATGAAATTTGTTTTATCAACAATAAGCGGAGATTGTTTTAGCTCTTTAATTTCAAATAATTCTGTTGCATCTAATTCTAAAAACTTAACACTATATTTTTTATTATCAGCATCAGGAACAGTAATCATGATGTTGCCATCTTTATTGGCAAATACAAAAGATGAAACCTTATATACTTCTTTCGGCACGAAAGGCTTTATCTGTATAGTATCTCCATCTTTAAAAAAAAGTGTGTCCTTGGTTTTTGTCAATATAGAATCTTTGAATTTTTTCAAGGCACCTTCAAAAAGTTGCCCAACCAACGTGTCTTGTTTTTTAATAAAAATTATTTTGTTCAGCTTTATTTTGGGCGTGGCATTTATTTTGTCAGGAGCTGTTACAGAAACATTTTCATTGTTTTTTTGAATGTAATTCAATCGCTGTTTTTCTGACTTTGATAAATTGTCGTTGTTATCGTTTTCAATATTTTTTTCTTTGGCAACAACAGCGGTATCGGGCGCAGCTCTTTTTGATTTTGTGAAAACATATTTGCCGCTGTCGAGCACAATGAACAACCGATAAAATAAATGCGTATTCGGGGCTTTCGTATCAACAAAACCATTTTCTACAACCGATGCATCTGGAACGGTTAAAAGCGTTGTGAAATTTTTAAGGCTATCGATGGAACGCTGAATGCTTATTTGCGAGACCGAGGGGTAACTATTGCGCCAACTGATAATTATTTTCCCATTTGTTTTTAATGAGGCTGAGAATTTAGGAAGCGTTTCCTGAGCGGATGCTACTATTGCAGATATAAAACAGAGTGTGAATAAAGCCAAATTCCTAACCATGCTTTAATAACGAGTCTTTTTTTAAGTTGTTTTAATAAAAGCAAAGATAAGGAACGAGATGGATGGAGAGTAGTGAATTGTGAGTTGTGAGTAGTGAATGGTGAATGGTGAGTAGTGAATTGGGAATTGTGAGTTGTAGCCAATAATAGAACCAGCGCAGAAGCCTGAATGTTTCACGATTCACCATTCACCATTCACGCCATTCAGTTAAACAACAATGTTCCCTCAGCTAAAGATGAATTTCCCTGCAAGCCGCCACTGTGAATGATCAATAGCTTGCTTCCAGAAGCAAAGTGATTTTTTTGCAAAAGGTCAATCATTCCATAAAATAGTTTTCCGGTGTAAACAAAGTCAGATGATATTTTTGTTTGTTGATAGAAAGAATTCATGAATTTTATCAGTTCATCATTCTTTTTTGCATAACCTCCAAAGTGGTAATCGTTGTTGATTTCTATACAAGATTCCTTTTCGGAATTTATATATTGATGAACTTCTGTTGAAAGATTTTTTATTCCTTTTAAAATAGGGAAGCCAATTATTTTTTGATGAGCGCTAGATGCATTTACAATTCCTGCGAACATCGTTCCCGTTCCTATTGCACAAAGGATATGAGAATAGTCATTTTGTTTAACGGCGTCTAATATTTCTGAGCTTCCTTTCACACCCAATAATCCTTCGCCTCCCTCTGGAATAATATAACAGTCGGGGATTTTTTTTCTCAGTTCATTCAAAAAAAATTCTTCAGTCTTGGTTTTGTATTCATCGCGGCTGATGAATTCAATCTGCATCCCATAATTTTTCGCATCGGTTAAAGTGTGCGATAATACTTTCGGTTCTTCACCACGAATGATGCCGATACTTTTTAGCCCACACATTTTTGCTGCAAAAGCTGTTGCGATAATGTGATTTGAATAAGCGCCGCCAAACGTAAGCACGCTGGTATGTTTCTTGCCCACTGCTTCTTCCAGATAATATTTTAACTTGAACCATTTGTTGCCTGAAATAACATGATGGATTCTGTCAAGCCTGAGCACATCTGCCTGAATATTTTTTTCATTCAGTTCTTTCAAATGTAATGATTCAATAATAGCAGATTGTAAATTCAGCATTTGTGCTTCGCGTTATTTTTATATTTTCGTGTCCTGAAAATAAAATTAATATAAATGGGATCAACACTTTTAATATTAGCAGCTGGAATGGCATCGAGATATGGCAGCATGAAACAGGTGGAGGGTTTTGGGCCTTCTGGCGAAACTATTATGGATTATTCCATTTATGATGCAATTGAATCAGGTTTCACAAAAGTGGTCTTTATTATAAGAAAAGATTTTGCGGATAATTTTAAAGCCATCTTCGAGCCTAAGTTAAAAGGGCGTATTGAAACAGATTATGTGTATCAGGATATGAGCTCATTCATTGGTGACTATAAGGCACCCGCGGAAAGAACAAAGCCATGGGGTACGGCTCATGCCGTTCTTTGTGCGAAATATGCAATCAATGAACCCTTTGCTGTTATTAACGCGGATGATTTTTATGGTCGTGATGCATTTCAGAAAGCCGATAAATTTTTGAATACGAAATGCAGCCCGAAATTATATTCGATAATAGGGTATGAGCTCATTAAAACGCTTTCTGAAAATGGCTCTGTGAGTCGCGGCGTTTGTGAAGTTGATGCTGATAATAATCTTGTGTCGATCGCTGAGCGCACAAAAATTTATAGCGATGAAAATGGCAAGATCACTTATGAAGATGGCGACCAAAAATTTGAAGTGCCCTCAGATTCAAAAGTGTCAATGAATTTCTGGTGCTTTGATCCTTCCATGTTTTCTTTTACAGAAAAAATATTCCAGGAATTCTTGTCAGAAAATATTTCCGCCCCAAAATCAGAATTTTTTATACCAATCATTGGCGATCGATTTATTAAAGAAGGACAAGGCGCAATTGAAGTGATACCTACTTCGGCACAATGGTTTGGTGTTACTTACAAAGAAGATGCACCTCAAGTTCAAAAAAGCCTGAACAAACTGATTGGTGATGGAGTTTATCCTGATAATCTTTGGAAGTGAGTAGTGAGTGGCAAGTTGTAAGTGATAAGTGATAAGTTGGGAAAATCATTCAAAACAAAAAAGCCATCTTTTAAAAGACAGCTTTTTTGCTATAAAATATTTTAATCTTACTAATTCTTTTGAACTCTCCACTTACCACCTGCAACTTATCACTTCGAAACTCCTAATAACTCTTCACTAAAAAAATGCAATCCTGTGTTTTCTTTATTTGCTGAACTCTATCCATTCCTTTTAATATTGAAACAGATGGCATTTTAATATTTGCATAAGTGGTATCTGTCTTCAATGAGTCAAGTGCTTTGAAAATATTTTTTGATTTGGTTGCAAATACTACACCTTGTGCCTGAATTTGTCTTGCGCTAAGAACTCCTACTATTTCCCCATTTTTATTAAGCACTGGGCCACCACTATTTCCGGGGTTTGCGGCAACGGCAATTTGGCATTGTAATGAATCGCCCTCAAAACCAGTTTTAGCACTCATGTACCCTTCGCCATAAACAATTTCTTCTCTAGGATAACCCAACGTAAAAATTTGTTCGCCTAAATCTGCACTTGATTTGCTGATGCTGTATGGCAAAGTGCCAACAGGTTTGAAATCTTCATCATCAATTTTTAAAATGGCTAAATCAGATACCGCATCAATAAGCAAAATCTTTGCTTTGAATTGATCGCCTTTATTATTTTGGACAACGATGGCCCTTGCATTATTTACAACATGTGCATTCGTCACCAAATATCCTTTTCCATCAACCAAAAAACCAGTCCCGCCAAGTTTCATTTTTGCATCAGCCGGTTGCTTTTGTTTTATTTCATTGATTTGATTGTTAAATGCATTTTGCTTCTGTTCAACGATCTGAAGCTTTCTGCTCAACTGTTCTATTTTGGTATCAACCTTCGGAGATAAATAAGAAATAAGTCCACTGATGACCAACGCTGTTATGCCTGCAATAGAAGCAGCAACTGCCACGACGCGTTTATATCTTTTCCATAGCCTGACTACTTTTGCTTCCTGCTCTTCTTTTATATCGCCAGCTTCATATAGCTCATTATGAACTTCATTGAGTGATGATGTAAAATTCCTTCTCTCACCAAACTGGTTTAGCTGATTTAAAAATAATGTATGCTCAACCACCATCTGATCCAAGGATGGATTAGTGTTGCGCATATTTTCGAAAAATACTTTTTCTTCTGGGAGCATTTCTCCTTTGAGGTATCTTTCAATCGAATCAATCATATTCATCTCTTCCATTACTCTTTGTTTTTATATTGATCGAAGAATAGTTTCTTAAGCCGCATCAGACATTTGTATTTCTGATTTTTTGCGTTGTCCGCATTTGTATAACCAAAACTTCCAGCAATCTCCACCATGTTTTTCTTTTGAAGATAATATGCTTCCAAAAGACTTTTACATGGTTCGCCCAAACTTTGCATTGCCTTTTCCATGATGTGAAAATCTGCATTGCGCTGCTCGTGCATTTCTATTTCCTCTTCCACAGGGACCAGCTCTTCAAGACTTTCAATTTCCGGCGAAGTGCGCTGAGCCTGACTAAGCCTCTTCAACCACAAACGCCTGCACACAGAATACAGATACGTTTTTATAAGACAATTCAGTTCAAAAGAACCCGATTTCACTTTTTCATAAAGCACTATCATGCTTTCCTGAAAAATATCTTTAGCGTCATCAAGCGAACCATTATTGCCAACTACCATCGTTTGCACCATCTTAAAGTTTTCTTTATAGATGGTTTCCACCGCCTTTCTGCTGTTGTCAGCCAATCCTTTCAATAAAAGCTGTTCGTTTATTTCCGTCTTCACGCTTAGGCTATATTTAATACCGAAATTAAAGATTAGTAACCCAAAGTAGCAGCAAAAATTTCATATTATCACAGCTTTTTGTTTAGGAGCAATCGCTAATGTATTAATAAAAAAAATATTCAAAATTCTTTTTTATTTCAGGGTTACTTTTTCTCTAATTAGGTATTAACATGAAATCATTCATTAACAAAAAAATAGATTACATGAAAAAGTTCTTATTAGTATTAGCTATCGGCGCATTCGCAGCTTGTAACGGAAGTTCTACAGACACTAAAACTGCTGACACTGCAGCTGCAGCAGCAAAAGACACATCTGCAATGAAAGCAGACACTACTAAAAAAGATACATCTGCTATCAAAGCTGATACAACTAAGAAAGACACTTCTGCTGTTAAGAAGTAATTTTTTATATGGCAAGCAATCGTTAGACGCCGTCCCGATTTTCGGGATGGCTTTTTTTGTTATATGGGGATGAGAGTTTGGAGATGCGGGATAAAGGATGGTCTCAAAAGTTCTGAGTTTAAAGTTCTGAGTTCAGAGTTGGGAGTTCTGAATAGTGATCACTAACTCTAAACTCCAAACTGGAAACTCCCAACCCAACTCAATTCACAAAAATCTTTACCACTTTCTTCTCGGTATCTGTTTGCACAATCACAAAATAAACGCCTGTTACTACGTTAGGTATTTTTAATGTATTATCAATTCCACTTGTAGTTTCAGTAGCAACAATTCTTCCTAATAAGTCTAACAATTGAATGCTCTGGCAATTTATCGGCGTTTTCACATATAAAATTCTTGCCGTAACCGGATTTGGGAAGATGGTTATGCTGGTTACATTATCATCTTTAACAACAGAGCGGATTTGCGAATATTGATAATTGCCGATGCTGTCAATAATTTTTAAGCGATAATAATTTGTCCCTTTTGTCAGGCTATCCGTGTACTGATAGTTTGTTGTGCTACTACTATTATTGAGGGAATCAATATCAGTAAATTTCACACTGTCGCTGCTTTTTTCAATAATGAATTTACTGGTTTTGGTGCCACTTAAAATGCTCCACTGTAGCAAAGCCTGATAGTTATTTAGTTTTGTTGCTGTGAATGTTTGCAGAACCAATGCAAGCGGCAGATTTTTATTTACGCCTCCGCCATTGATCCAAAATTCAGAGAAGCCTGCTACTTTATATTCTGCATAATAACCATTATCATTTGGAATGATGCTTATGTTTTTTCGCGGCAAAATATAACGATATGTTCCGCTTGTGTTATTAATAAGTGTGCTGTCCTCATGCGACGCATCATTGCTATATTGCGTAATGCCTGCTTCATAAGCATCGTGAATAGAAGTGCATGTTCCGCAGCTCCTTGCATTTATCATACTATCAACTTCTGAATCTAAAAAATAAAATCTTACTGAAACACTATCTGTTGCTGGGTTTTGTGGTTGAATAACAATATTCCTATTTAAATAATATTGATTGGAAACATTTCTTACGCTGCTATCATACAGATATACGTTCACGTTAGTGTTGCCAAGATTTTGCCCGTTCGGATTTATTGCGGCAATCATATTTCCGCCAGCGCTGAAATTGATCCAATCTGTTCCGCTAACATTTTGTGACAATCCAGAACTGATGCTCGCGCCCTTATAAACAGAAGCTTTGTCAAACACATGTATATCATCAATGCCAACACCTTCATAATCCGTTGCAGGATCACTGAACATCACAATTCTAAATCTTACTTTATTTGCATTTGATGGCACATCAAAACTTGATACATGCCAGATAGTATCAGATGATTGCCATGCTTTCTTGGTTGAATTATCATACCAGTTTGTTCCGTTGCCAACAGTGCCAAGTGTTTGCCAGTTAATTCCATCTATACTGTATTCAACCCAATGATAATCGCAATCGCAATCATCTTCCGTCTGGAAAATATGGCTGAAAGAAAGGACAGGTTGTGCAAGGCTGCTCAAATCAAAACATGGCGAATACAAATACGATAATTGATTGTCGGCATAGTTGCCGGTTAGGCTTGTTACCCATGCTTTATTGCCATTTGCTGCTTTATTAATAATTGCTTTTGTGGGCATTCCCCATTGCCAGCTATCATTAACGCCGCTCGTGTACCAATAGCCGCTGGAATTTTCAAACCCTTCAAGATATGGATAAGAAGAAATGACAGGTGTGGTCTGGAAAGTGATATTTGTTACGCTATCGTTTTTAGGATAGGTATCACCGTTATATGCTACCCATGTGCTCAGATTATAAGTCTGGAATGCGGAAAGGTCAGCCGTTTGAGCAAAAGTATAAATCAATGTGTCATGTGGCCCGATGGTGGGGATGGTTTCAGTAACCGTTGCGCCGTTTATGCTATAAGAAACAGGAATATTATTGAGCGTGGCTAGACTGTAGTTTTTAACTTTCACTGTTATTGTTTCAGCGTTGCTAAGATTGCAAATGGCATTGATGTTTGGTGTAATCAACCCAAGCATGCTAACATCATTTAATGCTTTTGTGATGGTGATGTCATCAAAAGAATAGCCATTGTCAATAGACCCATCTGTGATCACTGAATTTGCAGAATAATATCCTTCTTCCCCAAACTTGATTTGGAAACTGCTGCTTATTGATTGCGCAGGGACTGCACTTGCCAAAACGCTGGTTACATTAATTGCTTTGGAAGGAAGATAAACGCCAATTGATGAAGGGTCGATTGATAAAGTATCAACTTGGATCCATGCAGCCTGATCATTGCCCCTGATCCAAACTGCGTTGCCGGGCAAAGAAAAATTAACACCCTGATTTCGGTAATAATAGTTGAGCCAAATTTGATCAGTGGCAGAACTATTGGATAAATTGAAAGTAGTGATCAGACTGTCTGTTGTTGGGCTACTGCTCCATATTATTTGATCAAGCGTAGCGCAGCGATTTCCAGTTCTTGCAAAACCATTATCAATAAATGTCCTTGCTCTTCCATTGGTGGTGTTGGTGGAAAAGTCGCAACGATCTAAACCTGTAAAACCAAGAACATTGCTGATGTACGATGCCGGTGCAGCACTTTCAAAACCTTCAGTGTAACTCGACATCAGCGAAATGGTATCGTTCTGTAATTGTTTGATCGTGGTGGTTAAAGTATCATTCGCATGCAAAGTATCGGCTGGATAGCTCACCCATGTTTTTATCGTATATATGCCAACGTTAGAAAAATCGTAGGGTGTTGCGAAGCTGTAACTATAAGCCGTGTTGTTTGCGATGGATGCTGAAACATTTTCCGTTACAACTGTTCCCCCATTCACTTGATAAGAAACGGGTAAGGAACCAGACGAAGTAATTGTTCCAACGTTTTTCAATTCAATTTTTATGGATGTTGAATTGCTCAATGCATTAGAAGTATGTTGCCTGCCCGTAGTTGGGGAGATGAGAGAATCGATCGTGAAATCATTATTGGAAAACGTACATGCGCCACCGTTAGGGATAATATTTCCTGCAATGGCGCGGCGGCCTGCAACTGTTCCGTTCATGGCACGAACAGTGAGCCAATAGCTGCTGTCGCGGTTCAATCCCAGCAGCAAATAACTGGTGTCTGTTGTACTTGCAAATGTTTGCATGCTATCGCCTTTCAACATCATTATTTCATAACCTGTTGCAGAACTGATCGTATTCCAAACAAGCTTTGCATAACCCTGACAAGGATTTGTAAGCGCGAGCAAAGGCTGGCCCAAGATCACAAAATCATAATCGCTTACATCGCTATAGTTGACGTTGTTTCTTGTTATTCTTATTAAAGCTTTATTAGTAGCAGTGTTTGGCACAACCCATGCAAATGAGCGTGCAGTGGATGCAACACTGTTGCTGATGATGTTCCACGTTGAGCCATTATCAATTGAATATTCTATAGTAAAAGTATTTGGGTCGCCACCATAAGCACTCCACCTAATATTTTCTGTTTCTCCAGGCACCCATGTTTCATTGCCGAAAGGATATTCAACCGTAACAGATGGATTAATGATTTGATATGCCACTACATAGTTTTGCGAAGCAGTAGAAATATTTGTTCCGTGTATATTGATGGAGAAATTTCCTGCAGGTGGATTATTAATAACGACTTGTTCAATATTATTCAGCGCATCAACACCTTCTACCGCATTGTCGGTAACGTTGGCGGCGTTTGGATTTAATATTAATGGATGATGTGTGGTTGTGCCGTCTGGCTCCGTCACTGTCAAATCAAGATCGTTTACTAATGCAATGCTTGAGGAAGTGGAAGCCGCCGGATCATTCCAATACAACATTATTTTTAATTGCTGTGCGCCTGCAGGCAAAGCATTGATCGATTGTATTGCCGTGCTACCATTGCTTATGCTTCCGATAAAAAAATGATTTCCTTCAATGGCTTCAACCGCTGTGCGGGCATTCAACATACCAAAACCATAGCTGTAATCAGGTCCAGGATTTCCAAGATCATCGGCACTGTTGCATGCAATTGCTTTTATTAATGCAGACGAAGGATTGACGCCTCCATGAAGCTGTTTATATCTTTCATACAATAATGCCAGTGTTCCTGTAACAGTGGGGCAAGACATGCTTGTGCCATTGTCCGAGCCATAGGTATTGAATGGATAAGTAGAAATGATATTTGCGCCGCCTGCGACAATCTCTGGTTTTATCCTTCCGTCCTTAACAGGTCCGTTGCTTGAAAAACTGGTAACAGTATAAGTAACATTGCTGATTGCGCCAACAGTCATCACATTTTTGCCGCATTGAAAACCTGATTTGATGGTTGCGAATGAAAGCCCATAAGGCGAACAAGTTAAAGCTCCATCGTTTCCCGATGCAAAAACATGAAGCAACGAATCGTAAGTGTTGATTTGATCATCAACATAATTGGCGAGTGCATCATATTCTCCTTCTCCGGCACAACCTGCTGCGCCATCATAATAAGAATTATTAGTGAGCACCATATTATACTCACTATTGTATGTAGGGACATTTACCAACACGTCGCTAAAATTTTGGCTTATCAATGTGGCTTTGGGCGCCATGCCTTTGTACCGTGGATCCATAATACCGCCGCCGCCAGTTGTGCCCGTTGTGTGCGTTCCATGAGCAGCCCACCAATTCGGATTTCTATTGATTAGCCTTCCTGTGAAGTCAACATGGGTGGAAGGATCTGCATTATCACCCACACCAATTGTCACGTTCTTCCCTTGCAGATTTCTTCCCGCGGACGCGCCCAACGCATCGAGCGCATGAATAGCATGATTGTTATAGTTAAGAGAATTATCTTTTAGAATTTGTTCGCTGATGTATGTAACAAATGGAAGCGCAGCAATTTTATTTACAACTTGCATAGATGCTTTGATGAAAACAACATGTGTGGGCTGAATTTTTGTGTGAGCTATTTGTGCCCCTGTTTTTTCAAGTTCTTTTGTTACATCGGCTTTGCTTATCGAGCCAAAATAAGAAATGGCAATTAGGTGAGTAGGATCATTCTGGTGCTCTTGCAAACTTGTTTCTAGTTTATCAGAAATTTTGAATTGATGATCCACATTATAAATCCCTGTTGCATGAAATGTTTTTAAATCTTCATGAGAAAAGCTATCTGGCAATTCAGCCATGAAGGCGTTCTTTGGCAGATAGTCAAATAATAAAACGCCTTTTGCTGCCAGTTCTTTTCTTTCATTATTATCAGGCATTTTTTCAAACTGAATAAGTGCGTAATACTTTTTTTGAAAGTGTGAGCTGGAGAGAAATGCTCTGTCGAATTTGCTTTTCAGCAAATTTCTGTTGCCAATAAAATTTCCTTTTTTAAAATAAACTGGCGTCTGCTGCTTTTGTGCAGCAATCTTATTTAGGAATAGAAATAGAGCAAGAATTGAAAGATAAAAACACTTCATCAGCAATAAGTTTTTAGATCAAAAAGTGAGCCTTAAAACTTCTATTTTAAAAGAAGATTAATGAAAGCAATACCAGCCAATTTTCCGAATAATCGTAAAGCGGGTTAGTAAGGCTGATATTTAACGGTTTTTTCTTGCATTTATTTTTGTGTATAACCCTTAGCTGGTCGAATTTTTTTGCTTATCCTCCTTAACAGAAAAAAGCCTGTTAACCCTGCACCCAATGAAGCTGTAAGTATGGCTATTTTCGAATCTTGTATCAATTCGGCATTATCAAAAGCAAGGTTTGCGATGAATATGGACATGGTGAAGCCAAGCCCGGCAAGAACACTAATCCCCGATAGGTGGTTCCATCGCATTCCCTCTGGCAGCCTGCATATTTTGGATTGAATGGCAAAAAAGCAGAATAATAATATACCCACAGGTTTCCCTAAAAATAGGCCTGTCAATATACCAAGGCTATTATCGCTTGTTAATGTTTTATGCCAGCCATTAGAAAGAATAATTCCCGTGTTTGCCAACGCAAAAAGTGGCAATATTAAAAATGCAACTGGCTTGTGTAGAAAATGCTGCACTTTCTCAGATTGGTTGTTTCCTTTTTTATCAAAAGGAATAGCGAACGCC
>CAIYPC010000710.1 GCA_903927975.1 uncultured Bacteroidota bacterium
CACAGCCAAAGAATATGAGAAAGAATTAAAGAAGCGATTTGCGCCGTTTGTTGATCTGCCAATATTATTTATTTCTGCAACAGAAAAACTTAGAATTTTTAAAGTGATAGAAACTGCGATTGAAGTGTATGAAAACCGCCAGCGAAAAGTTCCAACCTCAAAATTGAATGAGGCGATGCTGAAAGCCATTGAAGCTTTTCATGCGCCTGTTGTTCGTGGTTATTCCATCAAAATAAAATATGTTTCGCAACTGCCAACCGTTGTGCCATCGTTCGCATTCTTCTGCAATTTTCCTGACGATGTGAAACAGCCTTATAAAAATTATTTGGAGAATCAATTGAGGCAAAACTTCAATTTCAATGGTGTTCCCATAAGATTATTTTTCCGAAAAAAATAGATCAAGTATAAAAATACCCATTTGTAACTACCACGAAAGTGGTAGTTTTTGCATTGTCATACTTCTTATCTTTTCAGCATTACACTAATTGATTTATTAATCACAAAACCTATTGCTATGCTGAAAAAATTACACAATCAACAAATTTTTTATTTTCATTCAAGTCTTTTTTCATTTGCATTTACGTTGTCAAGTAAACGAAAATTATTAGTCCCACATTTCTTTTTTGAACATCATTCATTTCCGCTACATCAGTAACCGAATAACTCAGAAAATTTTTTTGATTTCAAATCTCATTTCTTCTAATTAATAAAAACCTTATTATGTTTATCCTAATTCGCTCGACAAAATATTTTATATTGTCTTTCACCGTAATCATTTTTTCTTTTGGAAACCTTTCCGCAAATACAAAAATATGGGCCGGGTTAGCCAACGATGGTAATTGGTCATCAGCATTAAATTGGGATGGAGGCACGCTCCCTATCACAACTGACGATGTGCTATTAGATAACTCTTTTGTTGTGACAAACTATAACGTTATGTTGCCTAACACTGCAGTTACTGTGAAGTCAATTACTATTTCTCCGTTAACAAGTCAATCTATAGTATTGATATTGCCATCAGCCAATGTTGCAGATCCTGCGCTCGTTGTCAATGGGCCTGGATATGGTATCACAATAAATAAGGGAGGCGTTTTTCAGAATTCTTCAGGTCTTACCAGTTCGTCATCATTGAATGTTAGTGATTCAATCAAAATTACAAATGGAGGCAGGTATATTCACAACACAAGATCCATGCACGCTTCAAATATTGTTCAAATATTATCCAGAGCCCCTGGAACCGAAACTGGCATTTTTGAATTTGATGTTCCAGGTACCCAAGCTTATACTATTTCGATAAGCAAAAGAACTTACGGAACCTTAATCCTTAGTGCAGTTTCAAATGGCACTAAGACATATACCGGTGCTGGGAGCAACCCTTTAACAATTAATGGCGATTTACAGATAGGCGTTGGCGTTACTTTCAAATCTGACCTGGCAACCAATAAAGGAATTGTAAATCTGAACGGCAATTTAATACAGCAAGGTGGAATATTAAATCTAGCAAGCGGTCCTGATAGCACTGTCTGGAGAATCAAGGGGGATGTAATACAATCAGCAGGTTCGGTTATTACAGAGTCTTCAACTGGAATACCGATTATTGAATTAGCGGGTTCAGTTCAGCAAAATATTTCTTTTCAGGGAGCGATAACAGACAGTGTCATCTTCAAGATAAACAATGCAGCAGGCACCGTTTTGCAAGCGCCGTTATCATTGCCGTACGTATTAAATTTAGTAAATGGCAATATCACAACATCAGCTCAGAATTTATTAACGCTTCAAGCGAAAGCTGTTGTTTTAGTTGATAGCAGCATTTCAAATACGAGTTTCATAAATGGACCATTGAGAAAAGAAGGATTGTTATCTACGAATAATTTTTTGTTCCCTGTTGGCAAAACAAATGAATTCAGATGGCTTGAATTGAAAACTGCAACGGGTAATTTCATTATTGAATTTATATCTGCTAGCGCAAAGGATTTAAGCACTTCGTATGGCTTAGGGATCAATCATATTTCATCTCATGGATATTGGACAATTTCTCCGGATGCAAATCCGGCGGCTTCAGCGAAAGTCGAATTATCTTTTGCAAACGCATCTAGCAGCGGAGTAACGGATATGGCTACTCTACGTGCTGCGCAATTAGTGTCAGGTATCTGGATAAACCGCGATAATACTTCTACGACAGGCACTCCTGGTGCGTCGGGCTCTGTTGTAAGTGAGAATATTGTGTTCGGTTCCACGACTAACAATTTTGTGCTTGCAAGCAGCGTTCCAAATGAAAACCCTTTGCCTGTAATATTAATATCGTTTATTGCCGCTAAAGAAAATAATGAGATCAAACTCAACTGGGATGTCGCTTCGACAGATGATGTTGATTATTTCGAGGTATGGTCTTCTGACGATGATAATAATTTTATAAAACTTGATATGGTTAAATCTGTTTTAAATGAAACTGACTATGAGTTTAAGGACAAGCAAATATTAAATGGAACCCGATACTATAAGCTTCGCATCGTTGAGAAAGATGGGAATATTTTTTTTAGTAAAATCATTTATATAAGGAACGACGATAATGCATTCAGGGTATTGTCTATTGCTCCATCTCCTGTTTATGATAACACAACCATTCTTCTCTATGCAAAGGAGAAAGTTCAGTTGCAGTTTGTTGTAACGGGGTTAGACGGAAAAATTGTTACAAGAAAAATTCGTACTGTGATAGAAGGAAAAAACTCAATTCCGTGCAATTTTTCAGCATTACCATCTGGTGTTTATATCTTATCATGTTTTGATTCAAAAGGAAACATTGGCGTGGTGAAGTTTGTGAAATTGTAATATCTGAGTTTAAAAATAGTAATCAAATCTTTAAATAAAAACGGCTGTTCATGAAAAAGAAAATTGTAATCAATGAAAGCATTGTGATGAGCAAAATATATTTGGTGCGAGGCATGAAAGTTATGTTGGATGAAGAGTTGGCTGAACTATATGGAGTTGAAACCAGAAGGTTGAACGAACAGATAAAACGTAACATCAATCGCTTCCCCAAAGATTTTATGTTTCAACTTACTGAAAAAGAATTTCAGATTTTGATGTCGCAAAATGCGACATCAAGTTGGGGTGGAAGAAGAATTCCTCCATTTGTATTCACTGAACATGGAGCAGTTATGCTTGCCAGTATCTTGAATAGTGATATTGCTATTATTGCAAGTATCCAAGTGGTTAGGGCTTTTGTGAGGCTTAGGGAAATC
>CAIYPC010000711.1 GCA_903927975.1 uncultured Bacteroidota bacterium
TCATAAAAATCAAAAACGATTTCTGTGAGCGGCATTTCAAAATGCAATTCAACACGTGTGGTAGTAAGATAACTTTGGTTCAGCAATATGCCACGCTTGCCCAAACAAAGTGTCATGATGTTGCCAATATATTCTGGCTTCGTAATAATCTGCGCTTTAATATAAGGCTCTTCAATTCTTTCAATGCGAACAGGATCCGGCATCTCGGTCGGATTGTTCACAATCACTATTTCATCACGGGTTGTATATGCAATAAAGCTCACGTTCGGAACAGTCGTGATCACCATCTGATTAAACTCTCTCTCCAAACGCTCCTGAATAATCTCCATGTGAAGCATTCCCAAAAATCCACAACGAAAGCCGAAACCCAGTGCCTGTGAGGTTTCCAGCTCATAAGTCAATGAGGCATCGTTCAATTGCAATTTATCCATGCATTCGCGCAGCTCTGCAAAATCATCTGTTTCAACAGGAAAAATGCCCGCAAAAACCATCGGCTTCACATCTTCAAAGCCCTGAACCATCTGCGGGTTTTCGTTACTGGCGATCGTGATTGTATCTCCCACTTTCACTTCCTTCGCGTTCTTGATTCCAGTGATGATATATCCAACATCGCCCGTCAGCACTTCACTCCTTGGCGTCAATGCAAGCTTCAAAATGCCCACTTCATCCGCCCCATATTGTTGTCCTGTGGAAACAAATTTTACGATATCTCCTTTTTTAATACTCCCATTTAATATTCGGTAATAAACAATAATACCTCTAAATGAATTATATACGCTGTCAAAAATCAAAGCCTGCAAAGGCGCGGTTGGGTCACCTTTCGGCGGCGGAATTCTATCAACAATGGCATCTAATATTTCTTGAACTCCCAAACCTGTTCTTGCGCTTGCCAGCAAAATGTCTTCCGGTTTGCAACCAATCAGTTCCAAAATTTGGTCGCGCACTTCATCAACCATTGCGCCGTCCATATCAATCTTGTTGATCACCGGAATGATCTCCAGATCATTTTCAATAGCGAGATATAAATTAGAAATTGTTTGTGCCTGAATGCCCTGCGTTGCATCCACCAGCAGCAACGCGCCCTCACATGCAGCCAGCGCACGGCTCACTTCATAGCTGAAATCAACATGCCCTGGCGTGTCGATCAGGTTCAGCGTATAAGCCACACCGTTATGCGGGTAATTAATTTGTATCGCATGACTTTTTATCGTGATGCCCTTTTCTCTTTCAAGGTCCATATCATCCAGCACCTGATCCATCATATCGCGGTCGCTGATAGTGCCGGTCATTTGTAAAAGCCTGTCTGCAAGGGTAGATTTTCCGTGGTCAATATGCGCAATGATGCAAAAATTCCTGATATTCTTCATTCCTGTTTGTGCTATTTGAAAAGCGCTGCAAAAGTAATGAAAAGAGTTGGCAGTTGCGAGGCGACGGTTTCCAGTTTGTGGTTTGAAGTTTGTGGTTCTGATTAATAGCAAGTTGCTCTCAATTTTTTGGCTTTTTTTGGGGACGAGCAGATGAATTCTATTAAGCATCGTTGTGTCACTCACTTGTACCGCAGGAAGGCTATTGGGCTTTGGGTTTAGAAATGGCAGGTTCGTTAAACTCGGAAGAGAATTTTGTAAATTTGATTATTAATAAATCATTCATGCAACATCATATTTTTTATTCATGGCAATCGGACTTAGACAAGATTAAGCAGAAACAAATCATCAGGAAAGCATTAAATGCAGTAACTAAGGATTTACAAAAAAATTTTCAGTTATACATTGATGAATCGACTCGCGATACAAAAGGTTCTATCAATATAACAGAAGCAATCGAACAAA
>CAIYPC010000712.1 GCA_903927975.1 uncultured Bacteroidota bacterium
AATTAATAATTAATAATTATTAATTCATAATGAATACAGATGCGGGACTTCGTAGATTTTGTAAACGTATTTTAATTGGTTGATGTTTTATATTTCTCCTCGCAACAGCATCTTGAATTTTTCAATTTGCCTACGATGCCTTAGAATATGTACAATAGCATGTTCTGTTATTTGTTCAATGTCATAAATCTGTCCCCATGAGGTCATTATCTTTTTGCTATTGTCTGGTTGTTCCAATTGGTTGTCGTGAATATTTTTAAATGTATTGACCATGAAAACAAAAAAGCTGTCCAGATCTTTTTGATAATTTTTTACTGCGGAATGGAATACTTTTTCCGGATAGTCAATTTCTCCTTCTGTAAGCTTGCGGATATCAACAGCATAAGCATAACCACAGCTAACCACATGCGAAAGTATTGTTTGAACAGATCGGCAATTTATATCCACTGTTTTAGCATCCACCACTTTTAGTAATTCTTCATCCGTAATATTCTCAATTACATCTTGCAAGTCTGCAATTGCTCTTTCATATTCATCAAGCAAAGCGCCACCTGCTCCTTCTCTGTATTTAGCGATCATATAATATCATCCTTTGTTTCTATGCTAATTTAATAATATAACGCTATTAAAAGAAAGAACAGATAAACTCAGGACTGCCCACATTAATAATTATTAATTATTAATTATCAATTCCCCCACAGGCATATCCACCAACACCGTACACCCATGCCCTACAGCAGAATAAACACGCAGGGTGCCGGAAAACAGTTGCGCTCTTCTATGCATACTTGCCAATCCAATTCCCGGGCTGTTGCTTTTAACGTCAAAGCCTATCCCATTATCTGCTATACGCATTTGTAGTGTGTTGTTATTTATTGTTACGGTTACATCTATTCTCGTGGCAATTGCATGTTTCAAAATATTTCTCAGTTGTTCTTGCAAAATCCTATACAAGTTTAACTGTTGCTCGCGGCCTAATAACATGCCTTTAGATCCTTTATCAAAATCAAGATTGATCTCATATTTGTTTTCAACATTAATGCCTTTCAATAAATTTTTAAATGCATCTTCTAATGTTGCATCATCAAAAAAAGCAGGTGCAAGACGATGAGAAAGATTACGAACTTCCTGAGATGCCAACAAAATCGCTTTCTTCGTTCTTTCAAAGTAGTTCTGCGAGTCCGAAGGCAAATCTTTTTTTATCATCCCTAAAAAAAGTTGCGATGCCGCCAATATCTGGCACACATTGTCATGAAGCTCTCCGCCTATCTCATATCTTTCCTCTTCCTGTGCTTTTATAGCCGCCCTGGTTAGCTTTTGTTCATATAGGTTTTTCTCTGTCACATCAATGGCAACCACCAATATTTGTTTTTTTCCATTTAGCACCACAGGTATGCTGGAAGTTTCAACATCCATCAGCTCACCTGATTTTTTAATATGCCTATGCCCGCTCATAAAAAAACCATTCGCCTGATTCTTTTTTATGCCATCATTTTTTATATCATCCCCTTCGCTCTTTGGAAGAATGTTTTCAACGGTCATTCCCAGAAATTCCTCCTCGCTGTATCCATAATCGTTGACGCAAGCCTGGTTTACCTGAATGAACTTATATGTCCCTTCATCACAAACCCACATTGGCGCAGGACTAAGATTAAACAATTGCCGATAGTTGGCTTCAGATTGCTTAATGCTTTCTTCTGCTTTTTTTCTTTCTGTTATATCTTGTATAATTCCATATAGCCTCACAGGTTTTTTGTTTTCATTGAATTCAAATCTCCATTCAATAAGACCATACCTAACAACATCTTCGCCTTTTCTTGTGAAACGGAATTTAGCGCTTGCGTCTATTAATGTTTCAAATGCATAATTAATCAGTTGCTGTGCTCCCTCACGATCATCCGGATGCACGAATGACAGCAACGCCTGTGTGGAAGGCATCACTTCATCTTTGCTCACACCAAAAATTTTATACGACTCATCCGACCATACATGAATATCATTCAGCATGTCAATTTCCCAGTTTCCTGTTCGCGCAATTGCCTGCGCTTCTTTTAATCTTGCTTCGCTGTGCTTTAATTTTTCTTCTGCTTTTTTTCTTTCAGTAATATTTCTAAACATACCGTCTATATGGCTCAGCTTGCCATCAGCACCGGGCACTAATCTCGCGTTCAGCGAAACATATACCGGATCGCCAGCACGTGATTTAAGCCTCATTTCATAATCTGTCATCTCACCCTTTTCTCTTAGCACATCAAGCCCTTTATCCCTGTCTCGGTCATCGTAGTAAAGATTAATTACAGGGGTCCCGATTACCTCCTCACGCGAAATCCCTGTATGCGTTTTAAAAGAAGGGCTTGCTTCAAGAACAACACCTGCCAGACTGGTTTGAAAAAACACATCCTGCACATTCTCGAAAATGTTGCGATATTTTTTTTCGCTTTCTGTTAATATCTCCTCTGTTTTTTTCCGTTCGGTGATATCGCGCACAATAGCGAGGTAACCATTGCTGTCAAGAATTTTCCGGCTTATTTCCACTTCCACTTTAGTGCCGTCTTTTCTTTGCAACCTTCTTTCATTCAACAACGTTTTATTCTGTCGCAGAAGATCCCATTGCACAGGCGGTTCCCGTAATTCATCCGGCGGATACACATCCCATGCCTTCATGCTTTGCAGTTCACTGCGCGAATAGCCGAGCAGTTCACAGGCGCTTTTATTTACGTCGATAATCGAATTATCCTCAGCCACCATAAAAATAGGATCACCCGCATGTTCAATCAATGAGCGATATTTTTTTTCGCTTTCTGTTGTCTTTTCATTGCTCTCCCAAAGATCTTTGATCAAATCTTTGATGTTCCTGATTAAGTAGTATGAAAATGGAACAGCAAACAGCAATAAAAGCACAATTAAAAGGAGGGACTTTTTTATGGTGTTGCTGTAAACTTCATTGCTATTTTTATACAGTTCTGCGCTAACCCTAACTTGCAAATCGACCAATTCGTTCAATTTAGCAATGGTGGGGTTTATAGCAGCATATAAATCATTATTGATAATTTTATCAAGTCCAGGCGCATCTCTTTTATTCAGTATGTCTTTAAGCTTTTCAATGGATTCTTTCGATTTATTCATTAACACAGATGCCTGTTTAGCCAACTGCTCTTCCTCTGGGGTGAGATAGGTTAGCATATACGCCTTCCAGTTCGTAGCAATATTATTTTCTGATTGTTGTATCTGATCTATTGCATGGCTATAAGTGAACTCGGCAGTCTGTACCTGTTCGGCCGAAGAAATGATGCCAACGGCATAAGAATAACGAATGTTAGTTAACTGTTGCAACGGAACGACACGATCTGCATAAAGCGTTTGAGTGCTATGCCTCATTGTTTTCATTTCAATGATGCCATAGACCCCTGTGCCAATAATAAAAACGCACATCACAAATACCAGCAAGTATAATTTTGAAGTTGCATTTAGTTTATACAGCATGGTGTTTCATTTAAGGTTTTATGTCTTCATGGAAAGATCCATATTAGGGTTGCTGTTATTACAAACGCTTATTAGAAGAGAACGTCTGTTACTTTTTTATAGGAGAAAGTTATCGCAGAAGAAATGCTCACTAAATGTATAGAAGTTATTTTTCAGAAAAAAAACAATGTGGATGAATTGAGAATTAATTTTTGTTGTAAGACACAATGGCTCGTGAGAATACAGCCACAATGCAGTTATCGTTTTTACCATCAAGATTGCCGGGAAAAGAAACTTATTTGTTGGAATGGGCAACATACAAGTTTGCGAATGGAATCGCTTAAAAAAATAATTGTCAATCGATATCACGTATCAATATCGGCATTCGACGGGCGTTGCCCATCCCTATCTACCTCTTCCCCACTCTTCAGCAGTCACCACATCCGCCTGCCTTGGAAAAATTTTTGTTGTAAGAACACGATGAACTTCTTCATCTCTATCTGCGCAACAATCAGCAAGAACAGTGATTATATAATCTTTATCTGCTGCTTCGCGAATGGTTGATAATACAACACCGCTTGTTGCAATGCCAATGAGCACAATATGTTTTATTCCCTGCCCTCTTAACACAACCTCCAAATCGCTTCCAGTAAAAGCACTAATTCTTTTTTTAACAACGATGATATCATCTGCTTGCAGCGCAACTGATTCATGAACTTTAAAAGCATCTTCATTATCAAGATTCATCGTTCCGTTTTTTAGCGCAGCAGATGATTTATTGTTGGAACTTATCTCAGGATAGCCTTTTCTAAAGCCGACAACTACATAAATCACTGGCATGTTATTGTTGCGTGCAGTTTGTATTGCTTTATTAATAGAATTACTAAATGACGCATTATCCCCTAAAATTTTCATGGTCATTTCCTGAACATCCATTACCAATAGTGCGGTATTCTGATTGTTTTTGTTCTGTTCCATAATTTATTCTTTATTTTTTTCTGAAAAACGAATGCTTGCGAAGATGCTAATTGCAAGTACACCGATGAAGAACACGAGCAATAAAATTTTATTATCAGCAGAAACCGCACTAGACCGGAAGAGCATATATCCAATCACTAAATTAAAACTTGCCCAAAGTGTATTCACCATTGGGGATGAAAGCCCTTTGCCCGGTGGATTTGCAAATGGCGTTGGAAATTTATTTCCTGAAACACCATGTATATAATGCGGAATTGTGTTTGCTAAAAACAAACCTGCAAAGAATGCTTCTACATATTGATACCATTGAATTGTTTCCATGTTGATTGATGTTTTATGATTTTAATTATTTAGTTGCATTCACTGTCGCCTCTTCCATTTCTATCAATTCTATTTTATCTTTTTCTTTCAAAATACCTTTTCTTAGGTATGGCATGAAAATGATTGCAATTATTATCGCTGCAATTCCTTCTAACAAAATAGTATTCGGCGCACCAAAGTAATGCGATGCTGTTCCAACCAATAATCCACCAATAGGTTGCATGCCAAAAAATGCCATGGCAAAATAACTGATTACCCTTCCTCTCATTTCAACCGACACATTTGTTTGTATGATGGTGTTGCTCACCGTTCCCTGACTCATCATCCCAAACCCGGCAAGTGTAGCAAAAAACAAAGCGACTGGCAAATTGGTCGTGTGAGAAAATAGAATCAACCCAACACCAAAAATCAACAGCGTAATGAATAAAATATTT
The DNA here is from genome assembly GCA_903927975.1 of uncultured Bacteroidota bacterium. Lineage (GTDB taxonomy): Bacteria > Bacteroidota > Bacteroidia > Chitinophagales > Chitinophagaceae > Puia. Next base: position 5,196 of record CAIYPC010000712.1, read on the forward strand.
TTTAGATTGACACCTGTTTTTAATGATGCTAAAAAGAAAGCGCCGCCCACTGCGCCAAGCCCGATGGCACTATTGAGCCAACCGAAAGTTGTAGCGTTTCCTTTAAAAACTACTTTGGCATAAACAGGAAGCAACGTAATAAAAGGCATCAGCAACAAGCTCACGCATGCGAGCAATAGAATTACAATACCAATAGATGGCGTGTTATTTAGATACTCCCATCCTTCTTTAAATTCAGCAATTATTTTTTTAGAATCGGTCTCCTGAATAAATTTCGGAAACCGCATGAATAATAGAGAAGTGATGACTGCTAAAAAACTTAAAGCATTAATGAAAAAGCAAGTTCCCGCACCAAGTTTTTCCAACACAATCCCTGAAATTGCTGGTCCTATTAATCTTGCTAAATTCACCATGGATGAATTGAGTGCAATCGCATTCGACAAATCTTCTTTCCTATCTATCATTTGATACACCATCGACTGCCGCGCTGGCACATCAAAAGCATTGATTGTACCTAACACAATACTGCAAGCAAATATTTCCCATACTGTATAATTGGTGAATACGACCAATATAGTGAGCAATGTTGCCTGAATAAGAGAAGCTATTTGCGTAGTGAGCAAAACACGATATCGGTTATACTTGTCTGATACCACGCCGCCCAAAGGAGAAAATAAAAATGACGGGAATTGCGCCGCGAACACAGCAAGTCCCAACATAAAAGCAGAATGTGTTTTTGTGTAAACAACCCAATACACTGCGGTGCGCTGCATCCATGTTCCTATAAGGGAAATAGATTGCCCTGAAAAATACAGTCTGTAGTTGCGGCTGCGAAATGCTTTGAATGTATTAATGTTCATTTATTTTGAATCGACCAATTTTGTTAGCACTTTAATTGCATTTACC
>CAIYPC010000713.1 GCA_903927975.1 uncultured Bacteroidota bacterium
AGTTTTTAAAATCGCCAGTGAATCTTTATACTTTGAATTTTCTAAAACTTTTACTTGGGATTGATTGAAAAAAACGGGCTCGTTATTGTACTGATAAAATGCGAATATTAAAACACCAATTAATAAAATCAAAAACTGCATCGGCACTTTTACCAAACCATTCATTAATAAACTCAGTTTGCTTTCGCCTTCTGACTTTGCTGTTAAATATCTTCCTACCTGCGATTGATCGGTTCCGAAATATGAGAGTGCTAAAAAAAATCCGCCGATCACACCGCTTAATAAATTATAACGATCGTTCCAGTTGAAACCTTTTTTATCAATACCGGTTGTTATCACATTTAATTTCCCCGCTTTGCCGCTCACATGCAATGCATCAAAAAAACCAACATTGTGTGGCAGCAAATGAATGACCATATAACCAGCCATTATCATTCCTCCAAAAATAATAATGAGTTGCAATTGTTGTGTGTATGCAACTGCTTTTGCTCCTCCCGTTACTGTGTAAACAATCAGCAAGCCGCCCATAAAAATATTCGTCCACATAATATCCCAACCAAGCAACGATGATAAAATAATAGAAGGTGCTGAAATGCTGATGCCTGTTGATAATCCACGTTGCAATAAAAATAAAAACGAAGTGAGCGTTCGTGTTTTTAAATCAAATCTTTTTTCCAAAAATTCATACGCCGTATAAATTTTTAGTTTGTGAAAAACAGGAACGAATGTGATGCACAATACAACCATCGCAATCGGCAGACCGAAATAATATTGAACGAAACGCATGCCATCAGTATAAGCTTGTCCGGGTGCAGATAGAAAAGTGACTGCGCTTGCCTGCGTGCCCATGATGCTGAGTAACACCATAAACCATGGCACAGAACGATCGCCTAGAAAATAACCATCTAGATTTTTGCTGCTGCGACTTTTGTAAAGACCATACAAAATGATGCCGACAAGCGTAGTAATCAGAACTATCCAATCGAGCCGGCTCATGAAAAATGTTTAGTAAAAAAATAAAAGAAGATTATCAACGCGAGCAGAAATGCGATGACGAACACATACCAATAATTCCAGCTCTTAAATAATGGAGCTTTATCTTCGTTTTGTTCGTTCATCGTTAGAGTTTGCAGTTTATAGTTTCCAGTTCTTATAAATGGCAAGATGCTTTTATTGCGTTTCCCTTTTTTGTGACCAGCATTTGTTCTTTATTCCGCATTGTTGTGTCACTCACTTGTACTGTTTGTTCTCTATTGAGCTTTGGTCTTATTAAATGCAACAACTTAAAATCTCAAACAGTAGTTTATTAAATTCAAAACCACTTTGCTTTTTCAAATCTCCGAGATTCCTCCGCAGCCTGTGCTGAGGTAACGAAGCATCGGAATGACAAACCCAGAGAATGCAATGCTGTTTAGAAATTCAATCTCATTATTAATTTTTAATTATCAATTTTTTACTTCTTATTTCGATTTGATATCAGGGATGCAATTATTAACCCAAACGCCAAACCAATTATCAATCCAATGGTTGTTCTTTTTATTATTTCACCGAGTATCAAACCAATTATAATGCAAACTACTATAGCCACATCTCTTCTATTTGTCATATCAATCTCAAAATCTTTTGACCTAAATCTGATAATTAGATTTAAGCAATAAATAATATTATAAAAACCTGTCTGGTTTTAAAATCCTTTTTTTCTATTCAACGCTATAATATTTGCAAGCAACCGATATGCACCCGGAACTCCCGCGGGCAGCTCGCGGAAAAAGACCAATCCGGTATAAACAAATTTTCCTTTTCCATAGTCGCCGATGATCAAACTAGTTGTTTGTTCTGGTTCATTCGGATCATGCATTGATAAAACAGTTTCATATTTTGAATCTGGTTGTCCTGCAAAATAAATTCCACGCTCCTGAATCCAACCTTCAAAATCTTTATTCGTTATTTTATTCGGGAAATTCAGCACTGCATGTTCGGGTTTCAAAAATTTCACTTCCGCATCTTCATCTGTTACCCTGCTATTGGAAATACTAAATGGATAAGGACCGAATTTTATTTTCGTGCTTCCAATATTATTTACTCTATTGTATTGAACAATTAAATTGCCGCCGTTATTAATATAATCCATCAGCACTTCATATTTTTCATTGAGCCATGGATGCACATCATAAGCACGCACGCCTGTAAGTATTGCATCGAACTGTTGCAGATTTCCTGATGCTATATCTTTTTCTTTCAGCATCACCACATCATAGCCCATCTGCTGTAATGCAGCAGGCACCTTATCTCCGGCACCTTCAATATAACCAATACGCTTGCCGGAAATTTTCACATCGGCAATCACAAATTTTATTTTTGTGTTGATGAAATAATCAATGCGAGGAATATGTTCGTAAGAAATTGTTTTCAACTCTTTCGCATTCTCCGTTTTATTATTAGCGTCAAACGCAAGATTAGATGTGAATACTTGTTGTTCTGTTTTCAAAGGCTTGGCAGAATAATCAAACGTTAAGCTATGATTGCCGACAGATTTTTTTACAGTTAGTGCATTTGTATTTTCTAAAACAATTTTTGGTTGAATATCCTTTACTGTTTGTTTTTTTGCATAGGCAGTAAAAGATTTTTCTTCTATGTTGTCAAAAAGCACCAGCTCCGGATCAATGCGTGCAGTTACTGGAGGAAGAATCGTTAACGGCTCATAAGTATCGCCGCGAACTAGATCGGTGAAACGATATTGAACAGCGCGGATAAAATTAAAATCCTGCCCTTCTATATTCAAATGGAATTCTGCTTCATAAGCAGGTTTGCTCTGAGGATCGCCAATCAACGTTTGATCCTTCACGTTATAAGAACCTTTCGACATATCTTCTTCCAACCAATAAGGATTTGTTATTGGCTTTTTGTCTGACACCAAAATCGTTTTACTGAAATTATAATTCTTATTGAAATCTAAATGCTGCTGCAATGAACTATCAAATCCATTCACTTTTATATCATTCACTTTCACATTTGTATTCAATCTGTTTATAACAGAAAAAGTAATTTTCAACGAATCGCCCTGCACTGCGTAACCGTTGCCCACCGTGGCTTCTAGCCAAAGTCCGCTGCATGCTTCAATCAGTTGCTGTGTTTCTTTTAATTTTTGTTCTTTCCAATAACCATCTTTCAGCTTCGATAATTCCTGATATAAATTCACCAATCCTGCAACTGATTTTTCAGGATTAGAAAGAGAAAATTGCTGGATTAATTGATCGATGATCGATTGAATTTTTTCACCGCCTTCAACCCTATTCCACGTAGCATTCACATTATCCAACAAATCGTTTGCTGGCGCATTTCCCTCTAATGTTGTGAAATATTCAATCGTCTGCCCACGTGTTTTTGTTAATGCAGCGCCCTGACTTTTATGTTGTGTTCTACTTTCGGCTGCAATTTCTCCATAGCTTTTTCCGATGATTGCATTGTAAACACCCACATCAATTTTTAATTGATTATCTGATGTTGTGTTAACTGAACCGAAATTAAATGTGTTCCATAATAATCTTTTTGCTTGCCAAGGTCTCACACCATATTTAAATTGCTCGGGAAAACGATTTGGATCACCAGCTGCAGAATATGCTTCGTGAGCCAACACAGCAGATGCAGAATGATGACCATGACCTGCACGACTATCTTCCGGAAAACGCGTGATGATCACATCGGGTTGAAATTTTCTGATTACCCAAACCACATCGCTCAATGCTTTTTCTTTGTCCCATGTTTTTAATGCTTCCTCGGTTGTTTTGGTGAAACCAAAATCAAAAGCTCGAGAGAAAAATTGTTCTGCACCATCAATCCTTCGCGCAGCAAGCATTTCCTGCGTTCTTATCAACCCAAGTTCAATACCTTGTTCATCACCAATTAAATTTTGTCCACCATCGCCGCGTGTCATAGAAAGATATGCAGTGCGATATAACTTTTCTTTTGATAGATAAGCGATCAGCCTTGAATTTTCATCATCAGGATGCGCGGCGATATAAAGCACGGAGCCAAGCACATTCAATTTTTTCAATCGAAGAAATAATTCTGCTGAAGTATATGACGGCGGCGTTTGAGCAGATAGAAATGAAACTGACAAGAATAAAGAATATAACAGAAGCAGGAATATTTTTTTCATCAACTAATTTTTTTTGAATAAAATTAAAATCATCGTCTCCGCAACGCATTAATAAACGATAAAATGCGAAGGCGAGTTGACACAAAAATTATAATTATCAAAAGCAAATTACCAAATCATTTTGCAGCAACCCCAATTATCAATTATCAATTAATAATTATTAATTCTTTACTGCCCTACCATGAACACCGCATTGCAAAAAAGCAATTTGCCATTCTCCCAAAAACTTCTGAACAAAGGATTATCGGCGAGATAAACAATTTGTCCTCGACCCAATTCCTGCACACCGAATATCACACCATCTTTCAATTTTTCTTTTGCTTTGCTTCCGGTGAAACCGCTTACATAATTATCTTTTTTAATCACACCTACATTCCATCCGCCATCTTTCAAAAATTCATACACATTATCATCCAATTTTAATGTGTAATAATAATCGGGATAACCAAAGGCGAGTGGGTGCGAATTATCTAGCTCTACTTTATAAATCGATCCGGGCGTACTGTTGGAGATTTCTTCGCGCTCTCTGTTTTCATAGCGATGAAGCAAAGAATAGTCGTTCTTTTTATCTTTATCATCGTCCTTTTTATCGTCCACATTTTTTTGTTTGATAGCCCAATCCGTTTTCGATAATTGTTGAACTGCATTTTCAAATGCGATCAATCTTCCGCCTTGTTCCACCCAATTTTTTAATAGTTCAACCGTGTTTTTATCATTAAAAAATTTATAATAACCATCTGGCATAATCAGCACGTCATAATTTTTCAATGCTATTCTTCCCAAGTCTTCAACATTGATCATTGAAATAGGATAGTTAATCTGTTGCTCGAAAAAATGCCAGATCTCGCCCGCAGCATTTGAGCCAACGCCATTTCCGGTCAATGAAGCAACCCGCAACTTATTAATAATATGAAAGTGATCGCTACCCAAATCAGAACCCTTATCAACAAACCCTGAAGTGACAGGAAGCACTGCGACATTCGCTTTTTGTGCAGCATCGCCAATAACTGTTTCTAGATTTTTTGCAAATGCACCATTACTTGTTTTAAGAATGAGCAATGTGCCTTTTTCAAAATCCTGATTGCCGGATTTGAAAGGCTGTTCGCTATAGCGAACCTTCACTCCTTCCTTTAATAATTCAGCAAGAAATCGAACACTGTTCAATCCTGTCCATCTTGCCGCATAGGCATAAGCGTTAGTAGTAAATTCCGGAACAGCAGCAGATGCATTTTCACCACTTGTTCCGTTCACGTAAGCAGTAAGTCCATAAGCTTTCAGGCCATAAGCAAATGGAACTGACCAAGCGGTGATATCATAAGTGGCTGAGTCACTAATCTTCGAAGTTCTTTCAAACAAAACTTTTAACAGATTCGATTTCGATTGGTTCATATTAATGACCATATCTCCTGATTCTGCTTTGAAAGATTCTGTTTTTCCGGTCAGATAATTCAAGCCAGAAAAATTTCCTGACGAAACATAACTCCACTCAATCAAATTTCTATCGAGCAATTTTTTCAATCGATCTGTTTTATCAGAAAGTGGATCTGCTTTTATTAAATATGCTTTGTATTCGCCATAAGGAGTCGTCTTTGCATTGACGAAATATTTTTTGAATTCGCTCACAACTTTCGAAGAATTCTGTGCAGTTATTTCGATTGTTGACATGCTGGTGGTAAAATGATGAAGCAATCTGTCATACAAAGTGA
>CAIYPC010000714.1 GCA_903927975.1 uncultured Bacteroidota bacterium
AACATAAGTTGCTCCAATCGAGCCAAGGAACTCTAGGTTGTTGAGTAAGCACATCCTTGCTGATGAAATATCATTCAGATCAAATGCCGAACTTGTTTATACTTGATTCACTGCATAAATTTCAAAAGTGTTAGCATAACTTTAAGAGCCACTCATTCTGGTTGCGCAAATATTTAAACGTTTAATCCAATACTCCGATAACAAAAAAAGGGCATGTTCATTTTTAAAATGCTAACTATGGAATATTGTTCCTATTTTACAGGCTTCAACGGCCCATTTAAAATAATACATGCATGCCATTTATCGATAGTGTCTTAGAACCGCCATCTTATGGTTGGAAAGACGAGCAAGGAAATTTATCGAAACCAAATCCAAGGGCAATCTTGCGTGAATTTTTTTCCAGACTGAATATTTTTAAGGATAAAAGAAACTGGCTTTCATTTACCAATTGGATGATGGTAGCTATTCTCGCTGTCTTCTTAGGATTCTTTATATTTAAATATTTCAGCATTAAGCTGCTGGTGATTGCGTTTTTATATAGCATGGTGATCATGGGCAGCCACGGCACCGTTTGGTATCATCGTTATTGCACGCATAGGGCATTTAAATTCCGTAATCATTTTTGGAGATTCATTACACAGAACATCACAATCAAAATTATTCCCGAAGAGATTTATGTGATCTCGCACCATGTCCATCATGCAAAATCGGATGAGCCAGGCGATCCTTATAACGCCTATGGTGGATTTCTATATTGCTTTTTAGCTGATGTAAATCATCAACCCATTGCACGCAACATGGATCAGCAAAGCTATAATCGTTGTGTTCATTTAATGAAACATACCGGACAGGTATCAAACAGTTATGCTAAATATCAAAAATGGAGTTCATTGGCAAATCCCTTGCGCACCATCGCAGGCGCATTGTTGAATTGGTGTTTCTGGTTTATTGTTTTCTACCTTATTGGAGGTATTGGTCTTGTATGTGCGTTGTTTGGTTCAGCGGCTGTGTGGGCGCTTGGTGTTCGCACTTTTAATTATGAAGGACATGGAAAAGGAAAAGATAAAAGACAAGATGGAACCGATTATAACAGAAAGGATATGTCGATTAACCAGCTCTGGCCGGGCTTTGTAGCAGGAGAGTGGCATAATAACCATCATCTATATCCGAAAAGTGCACGCTCTGGTTTTTTGCGCCATCAAATTGATTTTGCATGGTGCTATATTAAATTCCTGAGCATCATCGGAGCTGTTACTGAATACACTGATAACAAAAAGCAGTTCTTGCAGAAATATTATACTCCAGCTACAAAACAACATCTAGTAAAAAGTACATAATCACAAAGCAAACTCTTATAGTTTCTAAGAAAGGATTGATTTGGATATGCAGATCAAAATTTTCTATTGAAAATCTTTTTTATAAGAGCTATCTGTCATCACGCTTACACCACCAGACATATTTACTACTTTATGAAAGCCATTTTGTGTAAGCAAATAGCTGGCTTGAGCGCTTCGGTGTGCATGGGAGCAATACACAATGATTTCTTTTCTTGAGATTATTGATTGACGAAAGTCGGCTCTGTAATTCCTGAACGGGTATGTTGATTGCATTTTTCAACGTGCCAAAATTTGGATCAGCTTTTCCTTCAAACTCTTCTTTTGTGCGCACATCCAACAGAACAACATTCGGATGGGTCTTTACATAACCCTGCAACGCTGATGGTGCTATCGTCTTAAATGTTATGGATGATTTTTTTACCAATGGCATGTGGCAAACAGGACAAGTGCCTGCGCTATCGAATGTCTTGCCATCACAATCATAACCACAAGGCGAGCAAACCCAAATGATTTTTGGTTTTGCTTTTGAAGTTTGTGCCTGAGCAGAAGGAGCACAGATAAATACTAAGGCAAGATTGGTAATTACAAAGAATCTTTTTAAGTATAGCATGATGCAAAACTAATGGTTTAAAGATTGTCTGAATCGCAGATTAAAAGGATTGAAAGATTTCGCGGAAAGCCCTCAATAAATAAGTCATACATCACAAATTCTACATTGTTAATCGTGTATTTTGTCTGCGCAATCCTCCAATCCCAAAATCTGCGATTCAGACATTCGATGTTGTCTGAATCACAGATTAAAAGGATTAAAAGATTTCGCAGAAAGTCCCAAATGAATAAATCATACATCATAAATATTCTTTTTCCTCTGCGCAATCCTCCAATCCCACAAATCTGCGATTCAGATAATTGCAATGAGCATATCTTTATTACTTTGTCAAAAAAAGGTTCAACATGTTCAGAAGTAAATTCATTTTCATTTCAACACTCATCATCTTTTTATCAGCGTGCAGAAATGGATCAAATTTAAACGAGCATCAAAATGTTTCTGCGCATTGGGAAAAGATTGGTCCAGGTGGTGGCGGCTCCACTTTTATTCCAACGTTTTCATATCATGCCCCATCATCATTCTTAATTCGATGCGATATGAGCGGCTCTTATCTTTCGCACGATGGCGGAGAGTCATATCAACAAATTAATTTCCCCAATGGATCGTCAGGCTATGCGTTTGATCCACAGGATTCAAATACAATATTTATAGGATCTGCATTGCTGAACCGTTCAAAAGATGGCGGAAAAACATGGCAGACTATTTTTCCTGCAAAAGAAGAAATCACTGGTGATAAATGGTTTGGTGATCATGCTAGTTATAGCATTCAAACGGTTAAAGAATCTCTTTACGATACAACAAGCGAATCGGTCCGCAATATTCGTGTCGATCCAAAATCATCTGCTAATATTTATTTCAGCATGGGCAGTTTTTTATTTTATTCAAATGATGATGGGAAAACATGGCAAAGAAAAAATTGTGATCAGCGTATTGATCATATTTATATAAACAACAGTAATAATAATGAGGTATATGTTTTCACTCCTCAGTCAGTTTTCGTTTTTAATAAATCAACGCTCACTATCACAAAAAAAGAAATTCCCAATGCAATGTCACCTTCGTTTTCATTCACCGCGGGAAGCGTTGCAAACAATGGATCCGTTTTGTTTTATGCATTGCACTATGATCAAAAAGAAATAATTGAAAATGAATTTGGACATAGTGAAGTATGGATGTCAGATGATTTGGGCAACACATGGAAACAAATTAGCAACTCGATAATTACAAATACAAACGTTGGAATAAAACCAAGCTATTCAATGATTGCTTGTGCAGAATTTGATGCGAAGCAGGTATATCTTGTTTGCAACCGCTATGAAGAAAAGAAAGACACATCAATGATTTATTGGTATGGTGCTTTAAAAACTTCTGATGCAGGCACAAATTGGAATTGGGTTTGGAAGGGTGGGGGAGGTTCAGGTCAATATGCTGTGAAAGATGGAAAAGGAGTGTCTAATCTTCAAGATGCGTGGGTAGAAAAAGCTTTTGGTGGAGAATACATACGACTCATGGATGTGGGTGTGTACCCGAAAGATGGTAACATAGCTATTGTTACAGATTGGTATCGCACCATGAAAACAACGGATGGCGGCAAAACATGGCGGCAAATATATAGTCATCCACAAGCAGACGGAACATTCACAAGTGGTGGAATGAATGTAACTACAACTTATGGCGTTCACTTCGATCCCTTTGATAGCAATCATATTGCGATCAGTTATACTGACATTGGCTTTCATCATTCCTTCAACGGAGGAAAGAGTTGGTCGAGATCTGCTGAAGGCGTTCCGGCAGAATGGGAAAATACCTGTTATTGGGTTGTTTTCGATCCGGAAGTAAAAGGGAAATTATGGTCTGCATGGTCTGGCATGCACGATTTGCCACGAGGGAAAATGACACGCAACCCTCAATGGAAAGAAAAAGCAAGAGGCGGAATTTGCATGTCAGAAGATGGCGGAAAAACATGGAAGCCCGTTAATGATGGAATGGGTTTCAATTCACCAACCACATGCATTGTACTCGATCAAAAGTCCAAGCCCGGTCATCGCACACTTTATGCAAGTGTTTATAATAAAGGAATATTTAAATCGACTGACGATGGAAAAACATGGGCATTAAAAAATAATGGAATAGACAGAAACACTTGTGCATTTGAACTAACGCTTACGCCTACTGGAAAACTATTTTTAACGGTAAGCCCTACCCCAATTCATAAAGATGGAAAGAAAGGCAGGGCATTTTATGGTGGAGCCGTTTACAGATCGGTAGATGGCGCAGAGACTTGGACAAAGCTGAATGTAAACAATGGTTTATTATTCCCCAATGGAATGGAGTATGATAGAACGAACCCCAACAGAATTTATCTTGCCTGTTGGTCAGATATTCAATTGAGTGATTTGGTTGGTGGCGACGTTGCAAAGGCAACTGGTGGAAATGAAACGCTCAATATGCCGGGTGGTATTTTCGTGTCAGATGATGCAGGCGATACATGGCATTCAATCTTTGATCAAAAACAATATGTGTATGATGTTACTGCAGATCCTTATCATTCAGGAAGATTGTATTGCAACACCTTCAACAATGCTGCATACAGATCCGATGACAATGGAAAAACATGGAAGAAAATAAAAGGCTTCGATTTTCATTGGGGGCATCGCGTGATCATCGACCAGAACGATCACGAAAAAATATATCTCACTACTTATGGATCTAGTGTGTGGCATGGGGCGGCGGAGGGTTTCTGAATCGCAGATTAAGGGATTAAAAGATTACGCTGAAGAAAAATCTGAATCGCAGATTACACTGATTTAAGGATTACGCAGAGAATGCGAATTGAATAAATCATACATTATAAATCCGACATCACAAATCATGCATCCCTCTGCGATCCCTCAATCCCACCAATCTGCGATTCAGACAACAAAATCTTATATTACATAACATTTCCCTTCTCAACAGACTCTGTTTATGTTGCAACAGCGCCAACTTGCTGCTATTTTTTTTACTGATATTGTCGGTTACACTGGCATGATGCAAAAGAACGAAGAGCATGCGGTGGCGGTTATCAAAAGATACAATGCTGTATTAGAAAAATTGGTCGTTGCTTATCGCGGCGAGGTTGTAAATTATTATGGTGATGGAAGCCTCTGCATTTTTCAAACCGCCATTGAAGCAGTTCAATGCGCCATAGAAGTGCAGGCTGAATTGAAGAAAGATCCGCAAGTGCCACTTCGCATTGGCTTGCACATCGGCGAAGTATTTTTTGAAAATGGAAAAGCTTTGGGTGATGGTGTTAACCTCGCGTCGCGTGTACAATCACTTGGTCAAGAGAACACGATTCTTGTATCAGAAGAAATCCATAATAAGATCAACAACCATCCTGAATTCAAACTTGTTTCATTGGGAACTTTTGAATTTAAGAATGTGGGAAAGCCCATGGAAGTTTTTGCAATTGCCAATGAAGGATTGTTCGTTCCGCAAAAAAAGAAAATAGAAGGGAAGCTGAAAGAAAAAAAATTCTCCGACAAGATTTTTTATAACAATACATCCATCATTACTTCAGCAATCGTTTTATTGCTGATAATAATTGCTGCTTTTTTTGCTTACAAACGTTTTAACGGTCACGGTGCGATTGATAAAGACAAATCAATTGCAGTGCTGCCTTTCAAAAATGAAAGCGCAAACAAAGAAGAGAATGAACCATTTTGCAATGGTGTTACATTGGAGATATTAAAGAACCTCACATGGATGAACGAACTGCAGCCAATTGCGCCGCAGTCAGTTGAAAATTATCGCGACAGCAAAATGTCTCTTGCTGATATTGCAAAAGAATTGGGCGTAAAATACATTGTACAAGGAACTGTGCAGCGATACAATAATGAAGTGAAAGTATTTGCTTCATTAGTAAACACAGAAGACGGCAGACAGATTTGGGCGGACGATTTTCCCGGGCAGATGGAAAATATTTTTGCGTTGCAGGCAGACATTGCACAAAAAATTGCTGCCGCATTAAGGATTAAAATAACTCCAGCCGAACAGAGCCGCATCAGCAGAGTTTCTACGACCAACATAAAAGCGTTGGATGCATACAATGAAGCAATCGACTCTTATATAAAACTTCAATATGCTTCGCTTGGAACTTATGAAGCGATGAGCCAGAAAGATAAAATTTATGAGAACTATTTAAACACGCTAAGCCTTTGCGATAAGGTTATGGAGCTTGACCCGAATATGGCTGAAGCATATTCACTGAAAGCAAAGACTTATTATTACAAATACATGCACGATAGTTTCAATAGCCATTTGCATTTGCTGGATACTATTTCTTCTTTAGGTCAAAAAGCACTTGCACTGGATCAAAATTCTGTAGATGCATACATGGTGATGTCAATGTATTTTAATGACGTCAACCAAAAGGATTCGGCATGGAGCAATCTGGAAAAAGCATTGGCCCTCGGCCCGAACAATTTTAATGCTAACCGGGCAATGGGAAATTTTTATAGCTCAACAGATTTTGAAAAGTCTTTACATTTTTTGCGAAAGGCTTTAAGGCTTGATCCATCTTCTGTTTGGACACCGCAAGTGTACACAGATATGGGACTTGTTTATCAAAATCTTTGCGATTTCCAGAAAGCTGAAAGCTGTTATAAAAAGGCATTAGCACTTTCAGCCAACAGCTCTGCTGCAATTGGTTCATTATTCCAGATGGGCAACATCTATCTTCATTGGGGAAAACCTGATTCCGTGATCAAATATGCTCAGCAGTTAT
>CAIYPC010000715.1 GCA_903927975.1 uncultured Bacteroidota bacterium
AAAAAATAATTAAACATTAATCAAAAGCATTATTATAAAATCAAAAGCCCTCTCCGAAAATTTGGAGAGGGCTTTTGATTTTATAATTAATGATGACTTTTTAATTAATCAACTCTTCAACCTAATCAACCCACCTTCGCTTCCTCAGCTTTAAAAGTGTAATTTTTTTGCGTGAGATAACTAAAGGAAACCACAATGATAGTTGTGAGGATTTTTGCAACAGTGGGATATAAATTAATTTTTTCGACAAAGAATTTTAATCCCACATAATTCAACAAAATACAAACAAGCACAAGAAGAAAATAACGAAATAATTGTACCCTGCTATGCAAAGTAGATTGAGTGAATACAATGTTTCTCATTAAAAAGAAGCCTACTGGGAAGCTTATACAAAATGCTGTAATGAAAGCAGCGATATATGGTTCAAAAGCGATGAAGCCAAGGTTCAATACCCGCTTTTGAAAAATAAAATTATAACTAATAAAAAAAGCGAAAATATCAAGGAGTGTATTTGCACCGCCGCAAGCAGCATACCGAAAGGTCTGAAGCGGCATCAGTTTTTTGAAGGGCGGATAAAAGAAGTCAATAGAATTCCTTATAAGGTTTTTTGGCATTATTTTTTAAAAATTTGATGGGCAAAGATAATATAAATCGTGTTTTTAGCTAGTTAAAGGCTCATTAACATTATTAAACTCAAAATGGTCACATTTATTTGCAATCGGAGAGAGATATCAAATACTATCACTTTAGCTTATTGTGTTATTTTTGCAGCCAATTTAAAGAGATGGACATAACAAGCAGGATAAAAAAATCGACACAACAGGCACTTCAGGAAAATTATCAATTTACGATTTCAGAGAATGATATTTTAGTAAACGAAACCAAACCAGAATTTGAAGGCGATTATACGGTTGTGCTTTTTTCTTTCATAAAAAGCCTAAAGAAATCACCAGAAATATTGGGAAATGAACTTGGAAAAATACTGATAGAAAATTCTTCAGGTTTGTTTTCAAGCTTCAATGTCATTAAGGGATTTCTAAACTTAACGGTCTCTGATAATTATTGGACTTCATTCCTTCAACAACAATTCGGCAATAAAGATTTTGGTCGAAAGGAAAAGAATGGAAAGAAAGTAATGGTTGAATATTCTTCGCCCAACACAAACAAGCCATTGCATCTCGGGCATCTTCGCAATAATTTTTTAGGGTGGAGCATTTCGGAAATTTATAAAGCAAATGGTTATGAAACAGTGAAGACTTGTATTGCAAACGATCGAGGCATTCATATCTGCAAAAGCATGATTTCCTGGCAGCTTTTTGCAAATGGCGCCACTCCAGAAAGCACTGGCATAAAAGGCGATCATTTTGTGGGGGACTATTATGTGAAGTTTAATGATGAATATAAAAAACAAGTTGATGCTCTGATCACAAATGGGATGAACAAAGAGCAAGCGGAAAAAGAAGCACCATTAATGAAAGCAGCACAACAAATGCTCATTGACTGGGAAGCTGGGAAACCTGATGTGATAGAGCTTTGGAAGAAAATGAACAGTTGGGTATATGCAGGTTTTGATGAAACTTATAAAACCATCGGGAGCGATTTCGATAAAATTTATTATGAGAGCAACACTTATTTGCTCGGCAAAAAATTAGTTCAGTTCGGGCTTGGAAAAGAAGTTTTTTATAAAAAAGAAGATGGCAGCGTTTGGATTGATTTGACTGCTGATGGGCTTGATGAAAAAATTGTTCAAAGAAAAGATGGTACGGCGGTTTACATCACGCAGGATATCGGTCTTGCCGTTAATAAATATGAAGAATACAAATGCGATGAAAGCATTTATGTGGTGGGCGACGAACAGAATTATCATTTCAAGGTTTTAAAATTGATTTGCGAGAAACTGAAAATCCCATCTGCTGAAAATATTTTTCACTTGAGTTATGGAATGGTTGAGTTGCCAACAGGAAGAATGAAAACAAGAGAAGGCAATGTTGTGGATGCTGATGACATTGTTGATGAGATGAAAAAAGAAGCGGCAAAAAAAACAAGCGAGCAAGGGAAAACAGAAGGCTTTTCAGATGATGAGCTGAGGAATCTATATGATATAATCGGGCTTGGCGGATTGAAATTTTTCTTGCTTCGTGTTGACCCTAAAAAAAGAATGCTTTTTAATGCCGAAGAATCTATTGATCTGCACGGCTTCACTGCTACATTTATTCAATATGCACATGCAAGGATAAAATCTATATTGAGAAAGGAAGAAGTGAAAAGTGACAAGGAGCAAGGAACAAGTGACAAGGAGCAAGTGGTAAGTGAGCTGTTGCCTTTAGAAAAAAAATTGATTGTAGATCTTGAAAGATATACTTCTGTTATTGAACAGGCGTGTAAAGAAATGAACCCATCTGTGATTGCAGGTTATGCATTTAATCTTGCAAAAGATTTCAATTCTTTTTATGCAGAGCATTCCATTTCAAAAGCTGAAACCGCAGAGAAAAAAGAATTGCGATTGCAAACAGCACAGCTCACCGCAACAGCCTTAAAAAATACAATGGCATTATTGGGGATCAAGTTACCGGAAAGAATGTGAGGGGAATTGCGGATTTTGGATTTGAGATTGCGGATTTCTTCAGGTTCGACAGCGTTTATAAATGCGATTTTCATTTTTATATCAAATAAAAACGCGCTTCATTTTTACGAAGCGCGTTTTTATTTATTTCTGTTGTCTAAATTTATTTCTCAATCTTGCGTCAAAAGAAATCCGCAATCTCAAATCCAAAATCCGCAATTCTTAAAGTCCCATACTGCTCTTTTCCGTTTTTAGGTTTTTGAGAGAGGGATCCATTGCAATGGCTTTATCGCATAGCAAACGGCCTTTATCTGTGTCGCCTTTCTTTTGATAAGCCATTCCAATCATGTAGAGCGCTTTGGAGTTATCTTTATCGTAGTATAAAATCTTGTCCCAGTAATCAATTGCATCCTGGTATTTTTTGAGGTGATAATAAGCATCTGCAATGCCATATAATAAAATTGGATCCGCTGGTTTTTTATCAAGCACCTTTATCATCAGGTTAATTGCCTGATCCCCCTGCCCGATTGCTATATAAGAATCGGCAAGGTTCTCGTAATAATCATTATCAATTTTATATCCTTTATCTGCTGCGAGCAAATAATATTGAATTGCCATTTTATCATTTGGAATAGTTGCAAGCACCAGAGCAAATTCATACATCCACTGTGTTTTTGTAGAATCTAATGATATTGCTTTTTGAAAAAATGGAACTGCAGCTTTATAATTATCCATATCAACAAAAGCCCTTGCTGTTAAATAAGGAATTTCCGGATTTGTAGAATCTTCCTTTGCTGCTGCCTGAAAGTATTTGAATGATTGACCTAGGTCTTCTTGTTGATAATAACTTTTTGCGATAATATAATTCCAATTTTTCCCTGCGTGAAGCTGCTGGGCTTTCTGCGCATAGGTAATTGTCTGTTTCCACTGGTGTGTCCAGAAAGAAAGGTTAGCTAAATTCACAACTGCTGTTGTATCGTCTTTATTTATAGACAGAACTTTTGTGAACGCCATTTCTGCATTGCCATATTTTCTAAGCTCGAGAGAAATAAGACCAAGCTCAGTTTCAGCTTCTACATTATTTGAATCGTATTGAACGGACTTTTGAAAGTTATTGAATGCTACCATCGAGCGACGAGCTTCTTTTTCTTGAAGGCCCTTTTTGTAATAAACTGCAGAACTATCTTTTGATTGCGAATGCACGCATTGAAGCAATAGAATTGTGGTTAGAAAGAGGAGTAC
>CAIYPC010000716.1 GCA_903927975.1 uncultured Bacteroidota bacterium
CGGATCCGGTATCAGCAACTCGTTCTTGCCATAAATAAATTTATCACGACTGTAATTTGATGGCGTAAAAGTTTCTGATAAATAGATCGCATCTTTCGGGCAAGCTTCTTCACATAAGCCACAGAAAATGCAGCGCAGCATATTGATCTCATATTTCGCTGCGTATTTTTCTTCTTTATATAAATTTTCTTCTCCCGGCAAACGCTCTGCCGCTTCCATTGTTATTGCTTCCGCAGGGCAAGCCACAGCGCACAACCCGCAAGCAGTGCAGCGTTCGCGCCCTTCTTCATCACGGTTCAGCACATGCAAGCCACGGAACACAGGGCTGAAAGGTCTTTCTTTTTCAGGATAATTTACAGTTGGTTTCTTTTTAAAAATATGCCCAAACGTAATGCCCATGCCCTTCGCGATCGAAGGCACATACATCTTCTCCCAAAATGTCATCGGCTTGCGCTCAACCGTTTTTGCTCTGCTCGTTAATGATTGCATTGTTGCTTTCGCTTATTAAAGGTTTGCAAAAATATTTTTCTCAACTCAACCTGCCAACTATTTAATTGCTTCAATAGATAATGTTTTTTTGGAGCCGAGCTGTATT
Organism: uncultured Bacteroidota bacterium; assembly: GCA_903927975.1. GTDB lineage: Bacteria > Bacteroidota > Bacteroidia > Chitinophagales > Chitinophagaceae > Puia. The sequence goes on from CAIYPC010000716.1 coordinate 596, forward strand.
GCTACTATTTAGCATCGTTGCGTCGCACTCTTGTAGCTTTTGTTCTCTACTGAGCCTTGTGCGAATCCCAAACAAATCAGATACTTTTCCAATAATCAAAAGGGCCATCCATTATTTTTCACCAACACAATAAAACCGGTCACCAACATATTAATCAATGCTAATGGTATTAATATTTTCCAGCCAAGGCGCATCAATTGATCGTAGCGAAAACGCGGTATCGTCCAGCGAACCCACATGAAAAAGAAAATGAAACATGCCACCTTAATGAACAAGCTTAAACCTTCCAAAATTGCCAGCCAATTTTGTCCTATATGATGACCCAAAGATGTATCATTCACAAATGGAATATCATAACCGCCAAAAAATAATGTTGCCATCACTGCGCTGCTGATAAACATGTTCACATATTCAGCAAATAAATAAAATCCCAATTTCATGGAAGAATATTCCTGATGATAGCCGAAGTTCAATTCGCTTTCTGCTTCCGACAAGTCGAATGGTGTTCTGTTGCACTCTGCAAATGCACAGATAAGAAAAATAAAAAAACCAAGCGGCTGATAAACTATATTCCACCAATGATCTTGTTGTTGCTCAACAATTGTTTTCAAGCTTAATGAACCCGTGAGCATCAGCAATGCGATAATGCATAATCCCATCGCTAGTTCATAAGAAATTATTTGTGATGCACCACGAATAGCTGCGAGTAAAGAAAATTTATTATTAGATGCCCATCCGCCAATCATAACACCATAAACACCCATGCTCACAACGCCGAAAATATAAAGTATGCCGATATTGATATCAGCAATTTGTAATGGAACAATTCTTCCCGAAATATCCAAATGACTGCTCCAAGGAACTACAGCGCTCGTCATCATAGCAGTGAGCATCGCAAGTCCGGGACCAAGAACAAATAAAAATTTATTAGAAAGAGTTGGGATGATTTCTTCCTTCATGAATAATTTCAATCCATCTGCCATCGGTTGCAAAATACCAAAAGGTCCAGCACGATTTGGTCCTCGGCGATCTTGAATAACAGCCGCGACCTTTCGTTCAGCCCAAGTTTCATACATCGCCACAACCAATGATAAGCTGATGATAGAAAGGATCAGAATACTTTTTTCTAAAATAAAAAACCAATCAATTGATAGTAATAATGTCATATCCAAATCTTAAAAAAGCTATTAGATTTCCTAAATAATTTTTTAA
>CAIYPC010000717.1 GCA_903927975.1 uncultured Bacteroidota bacterium
TGTTGTTTGTAAGCGGCGTAAAAAGAATTGAAACAAAAAGTATTCAGGGACTCACTTTAATGAAGCTTACTTTTTATCCGGGCACGAATATGGCGCAGGCTGCAGCGGAAGTTTCTACATTCAGCAATAGGGCACAGGCTGGTTTTCCGCCAGGCACAAATCCGCCTTTTATTATCCGTTTCGATGCTTCCACATTGCCGGTTGGTCAGTTGATTTTAAGCAGCCCCACTCGCAGCAATAACGAATTGCAGGATTTGGCGAATGTATATGTTCGCGCAAGTTTCACTGCTGTTCCCGGTCTTGTTTCCTCTGCGCCATTTGGCGGCAATGCACGAACGATTGTTATTAAAGCAAATCCTGATCTGCTTCGCCAGCATAATCTCTCGCCTGATCAATTGGTAACAGCATTGCGCATCAACAATCAGGCAACACCTGCAGGAACAGTGCGCATCGGCGATAAAAATTTCTTTACACCTGCTAACACAAATATTAAAACCGTAAAAGATTTTGAGAACATTCCATTGTACACTGGCGGTGTTCAAAATTTATATTTGAAAGATGTGGCAACTGTTGAAGATGGCGCAGATATCACAACAGGTTTTGTGTTGGTAGATGGAAAACGTTCTGTGTATATGCCCATCACAAAATCTGCATCAGCATCAACATGGGAAGTGGTACAAAATCTTAAAAAAGCACTTCCTCGTTTTCAGGCTTTGTTGCCAGAAGATGTGAAGCTTACTTTTGAATTTGATCAATCTGTTTATGTAATTAACGCTGTAAAAAGTTTGTTGAGCGAAGGTGCAATCGGAGCTATTCTTACGGGCTTGATGGTATTATTATTTTTGGGTGATGCACGCGGCGCATTGATCGTTATCATCACCATTCCAACATGTATTATTTCTGGTGTATTATTTCTTACACTGTTCAATCAAACAATCAACATTATGACATTGAGTGGGCTTGCGCTCGCTATTGGAATATTGGTTGATGAAAGCACGGTGACGATTGAAAATATACATCAGCACATGGACATGGGCAAGCCCAAAGCGCTTGCCATTTGGGATGCGTGTAAAGAAATTGCATTTTCAAAATTGCTGATCCTCTTTTGTATCCTTGCTGTGTTTGCGCCAGCATTTACCATGGGCGGCATTCCCGGTTCATTGTTTTTGCCGCTTGCGTTAGCGATTGGATTTTCCATGATCACTTCTTATTTAATGGCACAAACACTTGTGCCGGTTTTAGCAAACTGGATGATGAAAGAACATCACCCGATTAATAAAGCAAAAAAAGGATTCAAGAAATTTTTTAATAAAGGAAAAACGGATGATGATATTGCTTTCATAGAATCTGGCATACCAAAAGAGTCGGAGAAAGACACATGGCAGCAGCGTGATTTATTGTTGGCTCAACAAGCAGATAAGAAGAAAAAAATTAAAGGCTTTGAAAAATTCAGGTTGTTGTATGCGCGTCAAATGAATAAAGTAATCCCGTATCGCAAGCCGATTGTGATAGCTTATATTATTGGCTCATTGGCGATTGCTTTTTTCTTATTGAATATGATTGGGAGAGATGTTTTGCCCAAATCAAATAGCGGACAATTTCAGATTCGCTTGCGCGATGAAGATGGAACGCGCATTGAAAAAACGGAACAGGATGTTTTGAAAACATTATCAGTGTTAAATGATCTGGTAGGAAAAGAAAATGTATCCATCACTTCTGCAATGGTGGGCATGCACGGATCCACATTTTCTACCAACCCAATTTATCTTTTTATGGCTGGTCCGCAGGAAGCTGTGCTGCAAGTGGCATTGAAAGAAGATTATAAAACGAACATGGATGATCTGAAAGATAAGTTCAGGGCGAAAATGAAAGAAGCGCTGCCAAATGTTAAATTATCTTTCGAGCCAATTGAGCTTACTGATAAAATATTAAGTCAGGGATCACCCACGCCAATTGAAGTAAAAGTGATGGGAAAAAATAAAAAGCTGAATGAAGAATATGCTTATAAAGTAATTGAAAAACTGAAACAGATTTCTTATCTCCGTGATGTGCAGCTTGGGCAGGCGATACATTATCCTGCGATTAAAGTAGATATCGACAGAATAAAAGCTGCGCAGTTAGGCGCAAACCTGAATGACATTTCACGATCCATGGTTGCAGCTACTTCTTCATCTCGCTTCACTGAAAAAAATATATGGCTCGATCAAAAAGTTGGTTTAGGATATAATGTGCAAGTTGAAGTTCCTGAAAACGAAATGACGAGCGTGCAGGATGTGAATGAAATATCCGTCAGCCCTGATCATGCAAGACCTGTGCTTGGCGATGTTGCAACCATTAGCACCGATAGTATTTATGGCGAAGATGATAATATCGGAGTTATTCCAGTTTTGTCTGTTACTGCTAATCTATACAAAAAAGATTTGGGCAGCGCATCAGTTGATGTAGATAAAGCAATTAAATCAATCGGTGATTTACCTCGTGGATTAACCATTCAAACAAAAGGGCTCACAGAAGTTTTAACAGATACATTAGACAGCCTGCAATCAGGTTTGCTTGTTGCGATTGTTGTAATATTTTTAATGCTTGCAGCAAATTTTCAATCATTCAAAGTGTCGTTGGTAGTGCTTTGTACCGTGCCTGCGGTATTGGTTGGTTCGCTCGGATTATTATTGATCACAGGCTCCACGCTCAACCTGCAATCATATATGGGAATTATTATGTCGGTCGGTGTTTCTATTTCCAACTCAGTATTATTGGTAACAAATGCCGAAGAATTAAGAATGAAAAATGGGAATGCATTGTTAGCAGCAAGACAAGCATCTGCTGTTCGTATCCGCCCAATCATTATGACCAGTGTTGCAATGGTGGTGGGTATGATTCCAATGGCATCTGGTCTTGGTGAAGCAGGCGATCAATCTGCACCGTTAGGGCGTGCTGTTATTGGAGGATTAATTGCATCAACATTTGCAGCATTATTAATTTTGCCAATGGTATTTGCATGGGTGCAAGGAAAAGCGAGCACACAATCTGTATCACTAGATCCGGAAGATAAAGAGAGCATTCATTACATCGCTTCATTGTATGATGATGAAAAAAAAGAATCGCCCGCAGGCAATTAAAATAGAAAGTGAAACGAATATATTTCGCAGTCTTAAAAATATTAAATAATAAAAGATGAAGTTTTTATTGAACAGTGTAGTTAAAATATTTCTTTTCAAATTCAATGCAATGATGAGTTTGATTGTATTGATTTTATTTACAATGAACATGCAAAGTTGTGGATCTTCGAGTGCTAAAGAAGAAGCCGTAGAAAAAAAGAAAGCACCAACTGAGGCACCAGCGCTTGAAACATTCAATTTGCAAAGTGGGCAATTGAATTCTTCATTTCAGGTTCCCGGAGAATTGATCAGCTATCAGCAAGTAGATCTATATGCGAAAGTGAGCAGCTTCATCAAAAAATTATATGCCGATGTTGGCACTGAAGTAAAAACAGGTCAGTTGCTTGCAGTAATGGAAGCACCTGAAATAAATTCTCAATTATCAGCAGCAGAATCAAAATTGAAATCACAGGAAGCAGTTTACATTGGCAGCAAAGCTACTTACGACAGATTATTAGAAACAAGCAAAACACCGGGAACAATCTCGCCCAACGATTTGGATATTGCGCTGGCAAAACAGAAATCAGATTACGCACAATTAGAAGCAGAAAAAGCTGCTTATCGCGAAATTACTGATACAAAAAATTATCTGGAAATACGTGCGCCTTTCAATGGCGTAATAAGCGCACGCAATGTAAGTGCAGGTGCTTATGTGGGTCCGGCTGGCAAAGGTTCTGATCTTCCCATTTTCACTTTGCAGGAACAAAAAAAATTACGTTTGGTAATAAGTGTGCCTGAAGCTTATGCCAGTTATCTCAATAAAAAAAATCAGGTATCCTTCACCGTTAAAGGTTTGCCCAATGAAACTTTCAAAGCAAATGTATCGAGGCTTGCCGGGGCACTGGATTTAAAGCTCCGTTCGCAGCGCACAGAAATGGATGTAGAGAATAATAATAAAAAATTGCTTCCGGGAATGATTGCAGAAGTTTCTGTTCCGTTGGATGGAGCTGCAAATACATTTATCGTTCCAAAATCTGCAGTGGTAAATTCAACCATAAAACCATTTGTAATAAAAGTGGTGAACAACAAAGCACAATGGGTAAATGTGCAGATTGGAAGAACTTCTGATAATAAAGAAGAAATTTTTGGAAACCTTTCTCTTAATGATGTATTAATAAGAACTGCAACGGAAGAAATAAGAGATGGCGCGGATGTGAAAACTGTTTTGAAAAATTAGTGTTTCACGCTGAGGCGCAGGGCTCACAGAGAAAGCGTATAATAAAAAGATTTCATCGAATGTTTATTCTTGTATTTCTTGTTCCTTGATTCTTATTCCCTATCCCTTGTATTTTTTCTGCGTCCTCTGCGCCTCTGCGTGAAAAATATTACTTTGCAGAAACTTTCTTCATGCCATCCGAAGTTCATTACAACGATTACCTGCAACTGGATAAAATCCTTCACGCGCAATTTCCCGAAAGCGAAAAATTGCAACAACCTGCACATGATGAAATGTTGTTCATCATCATTCATCAAGCTTATGAACTTTGGTTCAAACAATTGTTGTTTGAAGTGGATTCCGTTTGCGAAATAATGAAGAAGCCTTCGGTGAATGATAATTCGCCTGAGTTGCAAACTGTTGTTCATCGACTATCAAGATGTGTAACGATTTTGAAATTGCTTGTTCATCAGATTGATGTGATGGAAACGATGAACCCGATGGATTTTTTAGATTTTCGTGATATGCTGCGACCCGCATCTGGTTTTCAAAGCTGGCAGTTTAAAACAATGGAAGCGAGATTGGGATTGAAATATCAGCATCGCTTCGGTCAACAATATTATGTGTCACAATTAAGAAAAGAAGAAATTGATATTGTGAAAAATGCGGAGCAGGAAATTTCTTTATTGCAATTGGTGAACAATTGGCTTGAACGAATGCCCTTTTTTAATGAAGAAAAAAATTGGAAAAATTTTTATCATCCCATCTATGAAAAAAACCTGCATCCATTCTGGAGTGAATACAGAAAATGCTATGAAGAAAGTTTAGCAGAAGCGGAAAAAACCAATCTGAATTTTTTCGATAACACTTTCTTTAAATCCGACCATCAACCATCCATCAACGACCAACCTTCTCTTTCCTACAGCGCAAATCGTTCCGCACTATTCATCATGCTTTATCGCGGATATCCGGTTCTGCAATTGCCCTATCAGTTATTAAACCAATTGCTGGAGATTGATGAACAACTGAGCACTTGGCGCTATCGCCACATGAGCATGGTTCATCGCACCATCGGCACTCGCATTGGAACTGGCGGAAGCACGGGGAAAAATTATCTGCAATCTGCGCTCAACAAACATTATATCTTCAAAGAAATTGCGCAGCTTACGAGCTTTTTAATTGAAAGAAAAAAGCTACCTCAACTTAGTAACGAAATGGAAAGAAGATTGGGTTTTATTCAATAGGAATATCTTTTTAAACTTTTCGTGATGATAAACGTTTTTAAGTAAGGAGTTTTCTTTGATAAAAATTCATTCCAAAAGAATGATAATAAGCAATACAATAAGCAGATTGCCGTTGTTATGGCGTTCACCTGCTTTTTGATGTTTATAGAATTAGCAGAATAAAAAATACTATTCCGCCAGAAAGGCTTAATTTGTTAATTCCGATTATTTACTTCAATTTTGCAGGCATTACTTAAAATCTGACTTTCCACAAAATGGGCTTATTCAACTTCCTTACACAAGAAATCGCAATGGACCTTGGCACTGCGAACACTCTCATCATACACGACGACGAAATAGTGGTGAACGAACCGAGCATTGTTGCTCTTGACCGAAACAATCCAAAAACGGTGCTGGCTGTGGGCAAGCGTGCATTAATGATGCATGAAAAAACCCATGAGAGCATTCGCACGGTAAGACCCTTGAAAGATGGTGTGATAGCGGATTTCAACGCAGCTGAGCTGATGATCAGAGAGATGATAAAAATGATTTATCCAAAGAAGCCGCTTTTTCCCCCAAGCTGGAGAATGATGATATGTATTCCTTCAAGTATTACTGAGGTTGAAAAACGTGCGGTTCGTGATAGTGCCGAACAAGCAGGCGCAAAAGAAGTTTATCTGATTCATGAGCCGATGGCTGCTGCTCTTGGTATTGGTATCGATGTGGAAGAACCTGTTGGTAATATGATCATTGATATTGGCGGCGGAACAACCGGAATCACGGTAATTGCGCTGGCAGGTATTGTTTGCGATCAATCCATCAGAATTGCTGGTGATGAATTTACTGCTGATATTATGGAAGCTTTGCGCCGTTATCATAGTTTATTGATTGGTGAGCGCACGGCTGAACAAATCAAAATTCAGGTTGGCGCAGCGATGAAGGATTTAGAAAATCCGCCAGATGATTTTCCGGTAAATGGTCGCGACCTTGTTACTGGCATTCCAAAACAAATTATGGTGAGCTGTCAGGAAATTGCTGAAGCCTTGGATAAAAGCATTTTCAAAATTGAAGAAGCAATATTGAAAGCTTTGGAAACAACACCTCCTGAATTGGCTGGAGATATTTATCGTCGCGGCTTGTATCTCACTGGCGGCGGGGCTTTGCTAAGAGGTCTTGATAAAAGATTGAGCCAGAAAATTAAATTGCCTGTGCATATTTCTGATGATCCTTTAAAGAGCGTGGTTCACGGCACAGGAATTTCTTTAAAAAATTATGACAGGTATCCGTTTGTAATGCGTTGATAAATCTTTAAAAACTAAAAACTAAGAACTAAATTCTAAAACCAGAACCTTGATTTTGCATTTTTAGTATTTAGTGTTTACTATTTATAAATTTCTGCTAGTGCGTAATGTTTTCCTCTTCATCAGAAGGTATTTTAATTTTCTCTTCTTCCTGGTGTTGCAGATAGTTTCTCTTTCTTTTCTTTTTCAGTATAATAAATTTCATCAGGCGGCATTTTCAAATGTTGCGGGTGAGATAACTGGAAGGTTCAACGAAAAATATAATGGCGTAGAATATTATTTTCGACTTAAAGGCACGAACGATGCGCTCGTTAAAGAAAATGAAAGGCTGAATCAATTGCTGAAAGAAAATTATGAAGCACCGGGTCAATTGAACAAGTTGATGACAGATACTTTGATGATTGACTCGCTCAAAAAAATCCAGAAATATATTTACAGAGAAGCAAAAGTGGTGGGGAGCTCAGTTTCTTCACAAACAAATTATCTCACTATCCATCGCGGTTCTTCACAACAAATAAGACCGAACATGGGCGTTATCAGTCCGCTTGGGATTGTTGGAACTGTTGTTAGCACCAGTCCGAATTTTGCTGTGGTGATGAGTATGCTTCATCGCCAATATACCGTTGTGGTGAAATTGAAAAATGGCGGCGAACGCGGAAAAGTAGAATGGGATGGTACAAATCCATCATTCGTTACTTTAAAAGACATTCCTAAAAGCGCCAAGATGAATAAAGGTGATAGCATTGTTACCAGCGAAACATCTTCTCTGTTCCCACCAGGCATTTTGGTTGGAACCGTGAACGAAATTGTGGAAGACAAGAGCAGCAATTTTTATGTCGTTAAGCTAAAAACTGCCACCAACTTTTTTAATGTGCAATATGTTTATGTAATTGATAATACTCAATTCGACGAGCAAAAAAGATTGGAAGATTCAACCCGTAAAAAAATTCAATGAGTGAACTGTTAAAAAATATTTTTCGTTTTGCCTTGTTCATATTCGTGCAAGTGTTCGTGCTTTTTAAAGTGTCGCCATTGCATCATTTCATTGTCCCTTACTTGTATTTTTTATTTATACTTTGGTTGCCATTTAATCTGCCAAGATTTTGGTTGACATTTATTGGGTTTATATATGGGCTGACACTCGATTATTTTACAAACACGCCCGGTTTGCATGCTGCAGCATGCACGCTTATCGCGTATGTTCGTCCGTTTATTATCAACCTGATGATTTCGCAGGAAGGAACCGATAAAAACTACGCTTCACCTTCTATAACCAGCATGGGTTTTGCTCCTTATGCAACCTACGCGCTAGTGTTAACCCTTCTTCATCACTCGTTTCTTGTGTTTTTAGAATGGATGAGCTTCGGCACATTCTTTTTCTTTATTGGAAAAGTGATTGGCACAACAGCCATCAGCTTGTTATTAATCCTTCTAACAGAATTATTATTTTTCAGGAAAGAACAATTCAGGACAAACACGGTTTAGAGTTTCTGGATGCTGGATTCGAGATACGAGACTTTGGAGGCGAGATGTTTCAGAAGAATAACAGCAGGTCAAACTGTTCATTGATTCTTGCTCTTTGTATTTTTTGCTTGTTCCTTGTATCTTGATTCTTGTCTCTTTTTTCAGTTAAAAAATCTTTTTAGTTTTACTATGCATCATACTTCCACCGTTATATCTTTACTCTTTCTTTCTTAATAAAAGTTGTTGTAAATCGTTAGCCCTTCATGCCTGTATTCAATCAATCGCGCAGTAATATCATCCGCCTCATTTTTGGAGCGATGTTCCTTATCATTTTTGCACAGTTGTTCAACCTTCAGATATTTTCAAGCAAATACAAAAAGCTTGCGCAGGAAAATGCGCTTTTTCCAAAAAGAATTTACCCAAACCGCGGTATTATTTTCGACCGCAACCAGAAGGCAATTTTGAACAACGCGATTTTGTATGATTTGATGGTGACGCCATCGCAAGTGAAAAATATTGACACTGCATATTTCTGCCAGATAATGGGGATTGACACAGCAGAATTTCGTGATCGAATTTTAGACGCGAAATTTAAGAACGGACCTTTTCGCCCAACTATTTTTGAAGATTTGCTGGAACCTGATCTGTATGCAAAGCTGGAAGAAAATATCTGGCGGTTTTCAGGTTTCAACTTGCAAGAACGACCTGTGAGGGTTTATCCGTTCAATGCGGCGGCGCATATTATGGGCTATGTTGGAGAAGTAGATTCGGGGGTCATGAAACGTTCAAGCGGTTATCAATTGGGTGATTATGTTGGCAGAAATGGTCTTGAACAATATTATGAAAAGCAATTGATGGGTCAACGCGGAATCGAATTTTGGCTGAAGGATAATAAGAATAGGTTGGTCGGTCACTATGAAAATAAAATCTATGACACAGCAGCAGTTGCCGGGAAAAATTTACGTACATACATCGACGTTACATTACAGCAATTTGCTGAAAAATTATTGGCGAATAAAGTCGGCGCCATTGTAGCCATCGAACCAAAAACTGGTGGCATCATTGCTATGGCATCTAGCCCCGACTTTGATCCCAATTCATTAACTGGTCCTGATAAGCAAAAAAATTATGGCATGCTTAATCTCAATGTTACATCGCCATTGTTCAACAGAGCTATTAAAGGACAATACCCCGCAGGTTCAACTTATAAACCATTGGGTGCTTTGATTGCATTAGACGAAGGCGTTATTACTCCTGCAAGCGGCTATGATTGCCATGGTGTCTATTTAGCTTGTAGCCATCCTGTTAAGTGCGATGAGAAATTTGCTGGTCATGCAGCAACACTTCGTTTGGCAATTGCGCATTCTTGTAATTCATTTTTTTGCAACACGTTCAGGCAAACCATCGATAACCCACAATTTCATAGCGTACGAAAAGGGTTGATGAAATGGAAAGAATATGTGAATGCATTTGGTCTTGGTCATCGCATTGGTGTTGATCTGCCAAGTGAAGATGGCGGCAACATTCCAGATACTACTTCTTATGATAAAGACTATAATCATTCGTGGAATTCGTGCACGATGGTAACAATGGGAATCGGTCAGGATAAAATGCTTATCACGCCGGTACAGATGGCAAATGCGATGTGCATTGTTGCCAACAAAGGATATTTTTATGTCCCTCATTTTGTAAAAAGCATCGATGGCGAAACAGAAACCGACACAGTACTAAATAAATATAAAACGAAACATGAAGTGCTTACACATATTCCTGACGACGTGTACGAAACAGTAATCAGCGGCATGCAGGATGTAACAGAAATCGGCACAGCACGTGCAGTAAGAATTCCCGGAATAAATATGTGTGCAAAAACAGGAACGGCGGAAAATTATCTTGTAGTAGAACACAGAAGAACGAAACTAAAAAACAACGCAATGTTTGTTTGTTTTGCGCCAAGAGAAAATCCAAAAATTGCGATTGCAGTTGTTGTACAAAATGCAGGTTACGGAGCAGCGTGGGCTGCGCCGATTGGCTCATTGATAGCTGAAAAATATTTGAATGATACATTAAGACCGGAAAGCGTAAAAAAGGCAGAACTGATTGCCGGCACGGATCTGATGCCGAAATATTTTGTGCGCCTACAGTTTCTTCAGGATTCAACAAATGCCTCCAAGCGTGCCCTGCAAACTCATGATAGCACAAGACTCATGAAATATATTACACCTTCTTCACGAGCTGCATTATTGGATACACTCAGGAAAGCTATTGCGCCGCCGAGCAGTAAAAACCCGATGATAAAACCGAAAGAAATTATTAAACCAAAAGTAGATTCCACGAAATAGATATGAACCAAAGAAATGCAGGCATAACAAAAGGAATTGATTGGCCACTCGTATGGATCTGGGCCATATTATGCTGCATCGGTGTTACATGCATTTTCGCTGCAACATACAGAGACACGGATAATATTTTACAAGGTTTTATTTCTTTGAAAACAGATTACAGTCGCGAGCTGCTTTATTTTATGATGGGCGGAATTGTAGGTGTTTTTATTTTGTTGACCGATAGCAAATTTTTTATGGCAACAGCGAATCTTGGATATGCCTTTGGTATCTTCTTAATGTTGCTTGTGTTCGTATTCCATTCAAGAGTAAAGGGAACTGAATCAATCATAAGGATTGGTAATTTATTTCAATTGCAGCCTGCAGAAATGTGTACCATCTTTGTAAATCTTGCGCTCGCAAAATATTTGTCAAGAATAGAAACTGATTTTTATAAAACGAAATCGCAGTTGATTGCGGTTTCTATTGCACTTATCCCTGCGATGCTTTCTATATTACAAAAAGAAACAGGTCTTGCATTGGTTTATTTTTCTTTTTTTCTCGTCATGTTTCGCGAAGGCTTGGCGCCTCAAGTTCTTGTAGTTGGTTTTTCATTTGCAGTTTTAGTAGTAGCAACTCTTTTGTTGGATCCGAATCTTCTTGCACTTATATTAACCGGCATTGCGGCCATTGCCATTTATTTTTTGCGTAGGCAGGTTAAAAGAAATCGGGGTGTGCTTGTTTTAATAGTAGGCATCTGGTTTGTGTGTGTGGGCATTCAAAGATTTGTAGTGCCTTTTATTTTTGATCATGTTTTCAAAGCTTATCAGGTTAAGAGAATATACGATGCAATTGGAAAAGATTATGTTCCGAAGAACGAAGCTGCTGCATTAGAAATTGAACAAAAAAGCGCAGGTAAAAAAAAGGATAATAATTATAACGTAAAGCAAAGCAAAATTGCAATTGGTAGCGGCAGCGTGATTGGCAAAGGTTTGTTGAAAGGAACACAAACACATTATGAATTTGTTCCTGAGCAAAGCACCGATTTTATTTTTTGTACCATTGGTGAAGGGTTTGGTTTTGTTGGCAGCGTCATTTTTTTGAGCATTTATTTACTACTGCTTTTGCGGATAATTTTTATTGCCGAGCGACAACGAAGTACATTCAGCCGATGTTATGCTTATGGAGTTGCATCCGTTTACTTTTTTCATATAGCAGTGAATGTTTGTATGACGATTGGTCTTGCGCCAGTCGTCGGTATCCCATTGCCATTCATGAGCTATGGAGGAACCTCATTGCTGACATTCACTATTATGCTTTTTATTTTGATAAGATTGGATGCAGACAGGCAGATGGTATTACGATAAAAATGTTCAGGGCTGTGAGTATTATTTTTATAAACATATTTCCTCATTCATAAAAATTCCCCTTTAGGGGTTGGGGCATGACAATCATTCCACTTTCCGAAGGCGCTTTCACTGTTGGCAAATTAAAAAAATTTATTCCTTTTGATATTGATAAAGATAATCTGCAACAAAGAGAAATTGGATCATTGTTGGTAGAAGTGCAACCATTCGCTGTGATTACATCCGAAGATATTTTAGTGATTGATTCAGGATTGGGTTTTGAAAATAATGGTGTTCTTCAAATTCATCAAAACCTTTTGAACGCAGGTATAGATCCTTCAAAAGTTTCTAAAGTCTTAATGAGCCATTTGCACAAAGATCATTCGGGTGGCTTAAGCAAAATAAATTCTTCAACAGGTTTGCGTCAGCTTTCTTTTCCAAATGCAACTTATTATATCCAGAAAAAAGAATTGGAATATGCTTTTGAAAAAGGGTTTCCATCTTATGTAACAGAAGATTTAGAATGTTTAAAGGATAATGAGAAAGTTATTTTGTTAGATGGCGATGGAACAATCAATGGATACATCAAATATGAATTAACAGGAGCGCATTGTCCTTATCATCAGGTTTTTTGGATTGTTGATGGCGGAGAAAAAATTTTTTTTGGTGGCGACGTGGCACCGCAACTTCAACAAATGAAAAGCCGCTTCATTGCAAAATATGATTTTGATGGAAAGAAATGCATGGAGCTTCGCAAGCAATGGTGGCAACAAGGACAAGAAGAGAAGTGGAGTTTTTTATTTTACCACGATATCAAAACACCGATTTTTTCGAGCTGAAAAGAAAGAATGAAATGGTCTGATTTTTCTATCGGCACAAATTTTTTATGTAAGCAATTTGCCCTGCATGATAGATGTGATGCTGTATCAAACCATTTAACAGAAATCGTTTATTGTACGTTCTGTAATCTATGCTTTCGCGGAGCGATTCGTCATCTGAAGTTTGCAATAGCTCAATAATATTTTTAGTTGATTCTTTTAAAAGTGCAACTCCTTTTTCCCAAGTATGTTCTTTCGTATCAATGCTGCGCCAGTCTAAGGCTTCGAGCTTTTCGATAATGTTTTTTTCTTTCTTCTGAATGCTATTAAGCGTGAATTCAGACCATGTAAGCATGTGATATAATATCTCAATCTGCGAATGCTGAGTGTCTGCAGGATGTTTATAGATATCAGTCTTTCCTGCATCTTCCAAAATTTTATATACTGATTCTCCATACCAAGGCTCGCCACTCAAAACGTTTTGGAGATTTCTTATAATAGATTGAATTTCTTTGTTCATGCCCTAACCCTAAAGGGAATTTAAATCTGAAATAAAGATTTTTTTATTCAAGAGTACCAAAGCCCTTTTAGGGGTTGGGATTTTACTTGCTCAAATACATACTTCTATCTTTATACAACTGCCTAAAATATGGATCGCGTAAATCCTTAATGAAACGAATTGCTTCACCAGTTGATTTCATTTCTGGTCCGAGCTCTTTATTAACGCCTGGAAATTTATTGAAACTAAAAACAGGTTCTTTAATAGCAAAGCCTTTCAGTTTTTTCTCGAAAGTAAATTCAGTGAGCTTGTTAGCGCCAATCATCACTTTGGTAGCAATATTGAGATAGGGGATTTGATAAGCTTTTGCAATAAACGGAGTAGTGCGTGATGCACGCGGATTTGCTTCTATCACAAACACTTTATCATTTTTAATGGCAAATTGAATATTGATAAGCCCTTTAATATTTAATGCCCTTGCAATTTTTTCTCCATAATGCTCCATCGTTGTTACAACTAATGGAGTAAGATTAAATGCAGGAAGAACCGCGTTGCTATCGCCACTGTGAATGCCGGCTGGCTCGATATGTTCCATCACGCCCATTACATGAAAATTCTCTCCATCGAAAATGGCATCCACTTCTGCCTCCTGACAACGATCTAGAAAATGATCGACTAAAATTTTATTCCCAGGAATATGTTTCAACAAACTGATCACGGCTTTTTCTACTTCATCATCATTAATAACTATTCGCATGCGCTGCCCACCGAGCACATAGCTTGGGCGAACCAAAACCGGATAACCGACTTTATTCGCAACGCGAATCGCATCATCCACATCATAGGCTGTACCGTAATCTGGGTAAGGAATATCAAGTTCTTTCAGCATGTCGCTGAAGCGCCCGCGATCCTCAGCAATATCCATACTGTCGTAAGAAGTGCCGATGATTTTTATTCCTTTTTCATGCAATTTTTCAGCAAGCTTCAAAGCTGTTTGTCCACCAAGCTGAACAATAACGCCTTCTGGTTTTTCATGTTCAATAATTTCCCAGAGATGTTCCCAATAAACAGGCTCGAAATAAAGTTTATCGGCAATATCAAAATCAGTTGAAACAGTTTCGGGATTACAATTCACCATTATTGCCTCATAACCACATTCTTTTATTGCGAGCAAACCATGAACGCAACAATAATCAAATTCAATTCCCTGCCCAATACGATTTGGACCGGAGCCAAGAACGATTATTTTTTTCTTATCACTCACGATGCTTTCGTTGTGATTGCCACTTTCAAAAGTTGAATAGAAATAAGGAGTCTTTGCTTCAAACTCTGCAGAGCAAGTGTCAACCATTTTAAAAACACGTGTGATGCCTAGCGCTTTTCTTTTTTCATAAAGTGCATCTTCAGTTCCGCTTCCTATTATCCTACAAATCTGTTCATCACTGAAACCCATTTCCTTCGCATCTTTCAGCACTTCGGTAGGAAGCGTATCCATTTTATATTTCGCCAGCACTTTTTCCATATTGCAGATTTTTTGTATTTCATACAAAAACCATCTGTCAATTCCGTTTGTTGCTTTTGAAATAGTGCCAACAGAAATGCCAGCCATCAATGCATCTTTGATCCTAAAAATGCGATCCCATTTTGGTATCTTAATGTATTCAAGTAGTTCTTCTGCATGCATCAAACTTTTTCCATAATAACCAAGACCGACCGCATTGTTCTCCAAACTTTGACAAGCTTTTTGAACAGCTTCGGTAAAACTTCTGCCAATCGCCATCACCTCACCAACACTTTTCATTTGCAATCCAAGTGTGTCATTCGCGCCTTTAAATTTATCAAAATTCCATCGTGGCATTTTCACGATCACATAATCCTGCACTGGTTCAAAATATGCTGAGGTCGTTTGTGTGATTTGATTTTTTAATTCATCAAGATTAAAACCGATGGCAAGTTTGGCTGCAACCTTTGCAATTGGATAACCAGTTGCTTTTGATGCAAGCGCAGATGAACGGCTAACACGTGGATTGATTTCTATCGCAATGATTTCTTCTGTATCTGGATTGAGCGCGAACTGCACGTTGCAGCCGCCTGCAAAATTTCCAAGATCGCGCATCATTCTAATTGCAGTGTTGCGCATTAATTGAAATGCGGTATCACTTAAAGTCATTGCTGGAGCAACAGTGATCGAATCTCCTGTGTGAACGCCCATCGGATCAAAATTCTCGACGGTACAAATGATCACCACATTATCATTAGCATCGCGAAGCAATTCTAATTCAAATTCTTTCCATCCCAGAACAGCTTGTTCCACCAACACTTCATGAATAGGCGAAGCTTGCAAACCGCGATTCAATGCTTCATCCAATTCGTCTTTATCTTTCACAAAACCACCGCCTGTTCCACCCAATGTGAATGATGGGCGAATTACCAATGGGAAACCGATTTCCTGCGCAAATTCTTTTCCTTCTAAAAATGAATTGGCGGTTTTTGCTGGAGCAACGGGAATACCCATTTCAATCATCCATTGGCGGAACTTTTCTCTATCTTCTGCTTTATCAATTGCTTTTATATCAACCCCAATCAATCGCACATTATATTTCTGCCAAACTCCAAGGTCTTCCGCTTCTTTGGCAAGGTTGAGCGCCGTCTGTCCGCCCATTGTCGGCAACACGGCATCAATATTATTTTCTTCTAAAATTTGTTCAATGCTTTCAACGGTGAGCGGAAGCAAATAAACTTTATCAGCCATCATTGGATCTGTCATGATGGTAGCAGGATTGCTGTTTATCAAAATCACTTCAATGCCTTCTTCGCGAAGGCTGCGTGCGGCTTGCGTGCCGGAATAATCGAACTCACAAGCTTGACCAATAATAATAGGACCGGAACCAATGATGAGGACTGAATGGATGGAAGAATCTTTTGGCATCTTATTTTTTAGTTATTACTGAAAACACAAATTGCGCAAAAGTAAGGCAGCAGGATTAATTTTTGGGATTAAATTAAAAAGAATCTTGAAAGTGAGTGCAGGTCGGAGTTGTAGCAGATTGGGAGCCGGAAAGTCGGTAAAGTCCGAAAGTCCGGAAGACGGAAAGGCAAGGAGTAAAAAATTTTGGAAGCTCTTTCGGACTTTGCTGACTTCCCGACTTTCGGTCTTAAAAACAAAAAAAGCCTCAGTCGTTAAACCAAGGCTCCATGATAATGGAAGGTATATATGGATAATTAATTGTTATGGAACGCTGCCATTTCAATATCGTCTAGCAAAACGCCACCTTTTCGAACAATAGATTTTTTCTCTGCAATCAAGCGCCTGTTCTCATACTTGCTCCTGATTTTGAAAACCCATTTTTGCTTGGCTTCTTCTCCCTTAAATAGTCCGATGACCCCTCCTACGGCGACCGCCAGTAATACTATTATTTTGTTTCGTGCCCCTTTCATACACTCACGGTTTAATGATTTTTGAATTTGTGATTTATTAGTAAGACAGTTTCACTATGCCAAATGCTGTACCAATTTTCAAAAATTTTCAAATTTTTTTATCGATTTGAAAATTTTTTTCCCAATTTGATTTATTGAAATGTTGAAAACCCTTTACTGCTTTGGTTTGACGAGGCAATGATCAATTTGGTAACACCCGATTACCTTAATGTTAATTTTTTGTTTCCAATTTTATTAACGTAATAACATGACAGCTAGTTTTTTTCTGGAAATTTGCTCCCAAATATTTGTTGATGAAGTTATTTCTATCAGGTTCTTTTTTTCTGCTCATATCCTTTCCAGTGTTCTGTCAATTGTTCCCAGCCAAAAATTATCCGCAGCATTATTTTAGAAATCCATTGAATATACCCATTAGCCTCGCTGGAAATTTTGGAGAGATTCGTCCCAATCATTATCACATGGGTTTGGATATAAGAACTGAGAAGCGCGTCAATCTTCCCGTGTATGCCGCCGCCGATGGATACATCACAAAAATAAAAGTGGAGCCAGCAGGTTTTGGTCAGGCGATTTATATCAATCATCCGAATGGATACACCACTTTATATGCGCACCTCAATGATTTTTTTCCGGCGCTTTCGGCATATGTGAAAGCGCAGCAATACAAAATGGAATCGTGGAGAATATTTATTGATATACCGCCAAATATGTTTCCTGTAAAAAAAGGAGATCTGATTGCATACAGTGGGAGCACCGGTGGTTCCGAAGCGCCGCATGTGCATTTTGAAATCCGCAGAACGGCTGATGATGTGAATTTGAACCCAACTCTTTTTGGTTTGCCAATCACTGATAACACTAATCCTGTTATTATGCGGCTTGCGATGTACAATAGCAGCAAAAGCATTTACGAGCAATCACCTAAATTTTTTTCGGTAAGGAAAGTAAAGGGAGTGTTGACAATCGCTGGAAATTTAATTAGTACAAATTTGTCCAAAGTAAGATTTGCAATTGGTGCTTACGATACAGAATCAGGAACATCGAACCATAATGGAATATATTCTGCAGCGCTTTATGATAATGGCAAAGCAGAAATTGGTTTTGAAATGGACGATATCAGTTATTCGTTCACGCGAAATGTAAATGCACATATTGATTATAAAACCAAAGCCAATGGTGGTGCAAATCTCCAGCAATTATTCAGGCTTGCTGGTTATGTGAATTCTATTTATTATTCAAAGAAAAATGATGGGGTGATTGATGTGAGTGATGGTGCGCCGCATCAAATGAAAATTGAAGTGAAAGATGGCTATGGAAATAGTTCTGTCTTGAATTTTTCAGTGAAATATAAAGCTGGCGCGAATGGCAACTGGCAGTCTGCAGGAAAAATGTTTTATCCGCAAATGCTCGATGGTTTTGAAACGGAAGACTGCTCATTTTATATTGGCGAAAAATGTTTGTATGATTCTGTTCATATTAATTATATAAAGTCAAATGCAATTTTGTCGAATGCAGTTTCTTCGGTTCACTCAATTGGTGCAACATATATTCCTTTGCAGGATTCATTTCTAGTTCGCATTAAACCAAATGGCAATTTTGATGCAAGCAAGAAAAACAAAGTGGTGATGCAACGTTTTACCGGCGCAAAAAAAGATGTTGCTAAAGTGGAATGGCAGGCTGGTTGGGCTTCTGCAAGGTTCCGTGATTTTGGAAATTTTCAGTTGTTGGTTGATGAAGAGCCGCCGCAAATTGTTCCAATTGGTTTTGTGAATGGCGCAAACCTCAGCAAAGCATCGAGAATTGTTTTTATTATAAAAGATAATCTGGATGCCTTTAAAAATTTCCGTGCTGAGCTAGATGGCAAATGGCTACGCTTCACAAACGACAAGGGCAAATCATTCATCTATCAATTTGATGAACATTGCCCTGCGGGAAATCATGAATTGAAAATAAGCGTTCAGGATGAAGCGGGGAATGTGGCGACGCAGGTTTATAATTTTACGAGATAATATAATTAGCTAATTTGCTAATCAACCAATTTGATAATTGGAAAAATCAAGAACATTTAGCGACCGATCAATTAGCATATTAGCTAACTATCACATTAACTCATTAACATGATATCTTTAAAAGAAGGCGACAAAGCACCTGCATTCAGCAGCACCGATCAAAACGGTAATAAAATTTCATTATCAGATTTTAAAGGAAAGAAAGTAGTTCTTTATTTCTATCCGGAAGATGATACGGAAACCTGCACGATACAAGCATGTAACCTGCGTGATAATTATGCTCTATTAAAAAAAGAAGGATTTGTTGTTCTCGGAGTTAGCCCGAACGATGAGAAAAGCCACAAAAAATTTGAAACGAAATTTGATCTGCCTTTTACGTTGGTTGTGGATCCTGATCATAAAATCATTAATAAATATGGAGTTTGGGGCGAGAAGCAAATGTTCGGCAATAAATATATGGGCTTGCACCGCACCACTTTTGTGATGGATGAAAAAGGCATTATCAGAAAAATATTTTTGAAGCCGAGATCAAAACAACATGCGGAAGAGATTGTGAAAGCTTGGAAGGGCTTGAAATGAGTTTAGGAGTTATTAGTTCAGAGTCTCGAGTTGAAGTAATCCTACAGCCAATATTTAATCAAAATTTCGTTACTTATTTTTCCAATCACTTTATATTTTGAATAATAAAATGGAGAAGATTGTTCTGCCAATTCTTTCATCACCCCATTTCTTGCAACATAATTAGAGTGGATAAAATAAATATTATGCAAATCATAATAGATAAACCCAATGTGGTTATCCAATCCTACAATATATAATCCTTTGCCAGTCGATTTTACATAATCCTTGATTTCAGTGATGGGACGATTACTAAATCTTTTTATATCACTCCTTTCGACCAATTGCTCAATCATTGTTTCAGATGGGCATTGCGCTAATTTTGTTCTTTGGATTTTCAATCCGCAATCCCTTAATACGGTTGTCACAAAATAGCCACAGGCAATTGTTCCTTTTTGCGGTTGTTGTGTGTTGCCATTAAAGTCCCACGGAGTTCCATACCATTCCGAAATAATATCATTAACCGCTAAATTGAGAAATAGAGTTTGAGCACTTTTAAGGATTTGTTCTTTCTCAGTTGGATTGGCGTTTTGATATGCAAATTGAATGCTGTCGCGAATATGTAAAGCCGCTTCTTTTATGAGGGGGTAATCTTTCTTTTTAGTTTCATTGACACGAATTACAAGACTATTTGTAGTGCGAACCTTTGGAGCTTGGTGATTGCAATTGCAGAAAAAATATGGGATAAAAAAGTGAGAATAAAATTTTTGTGCATAAAATATTTTAGCCAGAATAAGATGCGGCACTAAAGAATTTCCATAGAAAACTTATTATTTAAGCCATTCAACTTCTCCAAACTCCAAACTCCTTTCCTCTTCACCAACAGTGATCAATTTGCCTTGAGGCGTAACTTCTTTTATCGTCGTCTCAAAAAGCTGATCATCTTTTTTCAATCGAACCAATTCATTTCGCTTATATAAATGGTTATTATATTCAGCAATCATGCCTTCATAAAATCCCGATAATAAATCGTTGTATCTTTTATCAATACAATTACATAACTGCTTCGCCAAAGCAATTACATCAAAGTTTTTATCTGTTGCTTGTTTTAATGATGTTGGGTTTGGAAGATTTTCATCGAAGGAAACCTGATTGATATTAATTCCAATCCCAACAATTGCATATTTCCATTTCTCTCCTGAAATGATATTCTCAATCAAAATGCCGCCTGTCTTTCTGTCACGGATATAGAGATCGTTTGGCCATTTAATAAAAATTTCTTTCGGCAAATAAATATTTAACAAATCATAGCAGCCCAAAGCAACGCACACACTCAACAGAAACTGTTCGTTAATGGACAGTTTCTCTGGGTGAAGAACAATGCTTATCATGATATTATCACCAGCATTGGCAATCCATTTTTTTCCTCTTTGCCCTTTGCCTGCCGTCTGTTCGTGGGCAAAAAACACATTCCCATGAAAGGCTTTTCCGTCATGCGCCAATGCCATGGCATAGTTGTTGGAGCTGTCTATCACCGCCAATTCAATGAAAACATTGCCAATTTCGGGTAGCGTTTTATCTTGAAGGATGGTAGTTGGATGTGACAAAAGATTACTATTTTTGAGCCGTGCGAAATTACGATTTGCAGCTCATTGTTTGTTATGCTCCGGTTTGCAAGGAATTAAAAAAACAAAGGAACATCAAATACATAATAAATAATCTCAAACTTGCTTCACACAATTAAAATATAATTCATCACAAAACGTCTTTATTATTGGAACAACTGTCTATGTTATCTACCCGCAACAGACAGCGTGTAGCGCGAATAACCAAAAATTCAAAAATTTATAAAACAATCATCGAGGCAATTCAGGAAAAAAAAGCTGAGAATATTATCTCTCTTGATTTGCGAAAGATACATGAAGCAGTAGCAGATTTTTTTATTGTCTGCGAAGCAAAAAGCAGCACTCAGATAAGAGCAATCGCAGATTTTGTTGAGGAAGAAGTGCAGAGAAAATGCGATGAGCCTTCATACAAACACGAAGGCAGGCAAGCGTTGCAATGGGTGATTATAGATTATGTGAACATTGTTGTTCATGTGATGCTTCCTGAAACCCGTAAGTTTTATAAACTGGAAGAAATGTGGAGCGATTCGGTATCCGAGGAGTATAAAGATTAATAAGAATGAATTACCTGTTTGCCATTCTTTTGAACTTTTCACTTCCATAATCATTATACAATTAATTAGCATGACGAAAACAGGAAACGAAAATTAATATGCCACAGGACGATTTGAAACAAAACGATAAAAGTAATTTCCCGAGGTTCAGACCTAAAAGCGACAGCGATCCAAACGCGCCGAAAAAAGGTCCTAAATTCAATATCTATTGGGTTTGGGGATTGATTGCGGTTGGGCTTTTAGCATTTCAATTTTTTGGCGGGGGGCTATCAGGAGCGGATGCCCGCAAGCTAGATTCCGATCAGGACTTCTGGGAACAGATGTTGGCTAAGGGTGATGTTGCAAAGCTTGATCTTGTTACTAATAAAAATCTTATAAGGGTTTATATTAAAAGCGATAGTTTAAACAAGCCGTATTATCAAGAGAAAAAAAGTAAGGGAGCATGGCCCAATGTAGCCGCTAAGGCGGATGCGCCACAGTTTGAATTTCAAGTTATCAAGATTGATGAATATGAAAAAAGACTGAACGATTTTTTTGCAAAGAACCCATCTTTGGCGGTGCCATTGCAACCTAAACAAGAAGGTGAATGGTTCCCGCAAGCTTTAAATATTTTATTACCACTATTAATTTTTGTGTTGCTCTGGATTTTGATTATGCGCAAAATGGGTGGACAAGGCGGAAGTGGTGGCCCTGGCGGCATCTTCAATATCGGAAAATCAAAAGCTACTTTGTTTGATAAAGGCACGAAAGTGAACATCACATTCAGCGATGTTGCTGGTCTTGATGAAGCAAAAGTGGAAGTGATGGAAATTGTTGATTTTTTAAAAAATCCAAAAAAATATACAGCGCTTGGTGGCAAAATTCCAAAAGGCGCATTGCTCGTTGGTCCCCCAGGAACAGGTAAAACGTTGCTTGCAAAAGCAATGGCTGGTGAAGCACAGGTTCCATTCTTTTCAATGAGCGGTTCTGATTTTGTTGAATTATTTGTGGGCGTTGGAGCTAGTCGAGTTCGTGATTTGTTCAAACAAGCTCGTGAAAAAGCACCATGTATTATTTTTATAGATGAGATAGATGCAATTGGTCGCGCAAGAGGAAAGAATGCGATCATGAGCAATGACGAACGTGAAAGCACATTGAATCAATTGTTGGTTGAAATGGATGGTTTCGGTGGTGATAGCGGCATTATTGTTCTTGCAGCTACCAATAGACCTGATGTTCTTGATACTGCACTTCTTCGCCCGGGTCGTTTTGATAGACAAATTTCTATTGATAAACCAGATTTGAAAGGACGCGAAGCAATCTTCAAAGTGCATTTGAAACCGATTAAAATTTCAAGCAAACTTGATATTCATAAACTCGCAGAACAAACGCCGGGCTTTGCTGGAGCAGATATCGCGAACGTTTGTAATGAAGCAGCTTTGATTGCAGCAAGAAAAGGAAAAGACAATGTGGAGATGGAAGATTTTCAAGATGCAGTTGATCGTGTGATTGGCGGTCTTGAAAAGAAGAATAAAATCATTTCTCCGGATGAGAAAAGAATCATCGCTTATCACGAAGCAGGTCACGCCGTTTGTGGTTGGTATCTTGAACACGCATATCCTTTATTAAAAGTAACCATCGTGCCAAGAGGCGTTGCTGCTTTGGGTTACGCGCAATACACAGCGAAGGAACAATACCTTTATAATACTGATCAACTGACTGATCAGATTTGCATGACACTCGGTGGGCGTGCAAGTGAAGAATTGAATTTTGGAAAAATTTCTACTGGCGCACAAAACGATTTGCAACAGGTAACCAAAATTGCATATTCAATGGTTACGGTATATGGCATGAATGATAAAGTGGGTAAAGTAAGTTTTTATGATCCGCAACAGGAAAATTCTTTCACCAAGCCATATTCAGAAGAAACATCAAGACTGATTGATGATGAAGTGCGTAAACTGATTGATGATGCATTTGTTCATACCAAAGAATTGTTGCGATCAAAAACGAACGAAGTTAGATTGATTGCTGAAGCATTGTTGACAAGAGAAGTTCTTTTTCAAAGTGATGTAGAAGCATTGATTGGCAAACGCCCTTATGAAGAAAAAAGAGCATTAGATGTAACTGAGCACGATGAAAATCATAATGGCTCAAATGGATCAGCAACTGAAAAAACAGCAAACCCATCCACATCAGAAGAAGTGCAGCAATAAATGAAAGTTTCACCTGCCAAAGAAAATATTCTAAAAAAAATAAGAAAGGCGTTGAGTCACTCAACGCCTATTCCTTTTCCACAAAGCGAAGGACATAATTCTGTTTTTGAATTATCAAAGCAAGAGCTTGAAATTGAGTTTGCAGAAAAATTCACTCGTCTGTTGGGCAAGTTTATTTTTTGTGCGGATGAAAGTGAATTGCTTTCTCAGGTATCAGGACTTATCACGCTAAATAAATGGACTGATGTTTTTTGCAAAGAAGAGAAGCTGAATCAAATCTTTTTTGAAAAATTGGCTCCTATTGTTTCTGAAAGAGAATTGAGCAATTGCGACGCTTCAATTACTTCCTGCGAAGCATTGATTGCAAGAACAGGAAGCATAGTGATGAGTGCAGCACAACAAAGCGGGCGAACTGTAAGTGTGTATGCGCCCATTCATATTTGTATCGCGTATTCAAATCAATTGGTTTACGATATAAAAGATGGCTTGCAGATTATAAAACAAAAATATCCGAACAATTTCCCCTCACTAGTAACATTTGCAACAGGACCGAGCCGCACGGCTGATATTGAAAAAACATTGGTGGTTGGAGTTCATGGACCAAAAGAGGTTTATGTTTTTTTGGTAGATGAGCCAGCGCATAATTGATTTCTATTTTTACATCAAATTCCTCATTGGTTATGCATTTCAATTTTGAAATAGTAACTTTAAGTAAAATCATTTAAGCCATGACTGAAATCATATTCATAATCGAAGATGCTTTGGAAGGTGGTTTTACTGCCAGAGCTTTGGGCGAAAGTATTTTCACGGAGGCTGATACGATGGAGCAATTAAAAGCAAATGTGAAAGAAGCTGTCGAATGTCATTTTGATGATGTTAATATGCCGAAAATCATTCGCCTTCATCAGGTAAAAGAAGAATTGATAGCAATATGAAATTGCCAAGAGATATTTCGGCAACGCAACTAATCAAACATCTCAGAATTTTTGGTTACGATATAACCCGCCAAAAAGGAAGTCACATCCGATTAACCACGAAGCTTAACGGCGAGCATCATCTCACAATCCCAAATCACGATTCATTAAAGCTCGGTACGTTATCATCTATCATTAATGATGTTGCCATTCACTTCAATCAAACAAAAGAAGATGTTGTTGAAAAATTATTTAATTGATTTTTCATACTTCATAATAGAGTTTACATTTGATAAATTATAGGCGTTCATGCAAATCCCTTCTGGCAAAAAAATTTATTTTCTTTCTGACTTTCATCTGGGCGCACCTGATCGTACCATCAGCCTTGATCGAGAAAAGCGCATCGTAAAATTTTTAGATGAGATAAAAAATAGCGCAGCAGAAGTTTTTGTGGTAGGAGATTTATTTGACTTTTGGTATGAATATCGCAAAGTGGTGCCGAAAGGATATACAAGAATTTTAGGTAAGCTGGCTGAATTGACTGATAGTGGCATTCCCGTTCATTTTTTTGTTGGCAATCATGATATGTGGATGAAAGGTTATTTTGAAGAGGAATTGAATATTCCAGTTTATTATGAACCGAAAATTTTTGAGTGGAACAATAAAAAATTTTACATCGGTCATGGCGATGGTCTTGGTCCCGGTGATCATGGATATAAATTCATCAAAAAAATTTTCAGGAATAAATTCTGTCAATGGTTTTTCGGCATTCTTCCCCCTGCTGTTGGTGTCGGGCTTGCTGATTATCTCAGTCGCAGAAGCCGCGCAGTTACAGGATTGATCGATGAACAATTTCTTGGTGAAGAAAAAGAGTGGTTGATTATTTATAGCAAAGAAGTTTTACAAAAACAACATTTCGATTATTTTATTTTTGGTCACAGACATTTGCCAATTGATTTTTCTTTGAACAACAACAGCCGTTATATTAATTTAGGTGACTGGATCCGTTATTATACTTATGCAATGTTTGATGGAGAAAATCTAATATTATCATCCCGCGAACCTGAATTAGAAAAAAAGATTATCAGAAAATAATGAGGATACTAATTATCATATCATTTGTTTTTTTGGGAATTAATATTGCTCATGCGCAAGCTGATACATCTTTCTATTTAAGTAAAACCATTGATGGAGATATTGTTGATTTCACGGTTGATAACACAGGGAATATCTATTTGTTGAACCGAAATAATCAACTGAAAAAGCTCAATTCAAATGGAGATTCGATTGGCGTGTATAATGCAGTTAATACCTATGGCGATATTTATTTTGTGGATGTAACAAACTCGCTGAAAGTTTTAGTTTATTATAAAGATTTTGCAACGATTGTGGAAGTGGATCGATTTCTAAATATTATCAATACAATCGATCTGCGAAAGCTAAATATATTTCAGGTGAAAGCGATTGGGCTTGCTTATGATAATAATATTTGGATCTATGATGAGTTGGAAGCAAAGCTGAAGCGCATCGGCGATGATGGATCGTTGATTGATCAATCTTCAGATTTTCGTCAGTTGTTTGATTCCACGCCTGATCCGGATAGAATCATTGATCAAGGTGAATTTGTTTATTTATACGACATCACAAAAGGTGTTTATATTTTTGATCATTATGGAAGCCTAAAAAACAAAGTATCATTATTAGACTGGCAAGATTTTAATGTGATTGAAAAAAGCATGATTGGAAGAAAGGATAATTTCTTTTATAAATATTTATTGGGCAAGCTCGATATTCAGCAAGAGCCATTGCGCCCCGAATATTTAAATGCAATAAAAATTAAAATCACAACGAACGCAGTGTACGTTCTCAAAAAAAATTTGCTACAGGTCTATTCGCACCATTAGAAACACTGCTTAAAATTTCATTCGCTAATTCAAAGTATCACAATAAATTTGCGCATGCACGATTTTTGGAATCAGATTATTTTTAGCAATCCGCTGAAAAATTATGCAGGCGTAATTGCTACAATTTTGTTGGCGCTAATTTTAAAGCGTTTTCTATCACGCTATATTGCTGGCTTATTATTTCGATTAGTGAAAAAAGTTTCATCAGGAATTGATAAAACTTCATTCGTAAATCTTGTAGCAGCACCGATTTCTATTTTCCTTTTTGTTTTCATTTCATTCGCCGCCATCGACAAGCTGCATTTCCCGAAAGAAATTGATTTTGATATTTTAGAAGTGCCGGCAAAAACAATTGTACACAATATTGCAATAGCTGTAATCATTATTGGTTTCATCTGGTTGCTGCTGCGCATTATTGATTTTATCGCGCTTATACTTGCACGCAAAGCCAATGAAACCGGCGATTTGCGCGATAATCAGCTCATTGTCTTCTTTCGTGATTTTTTAAAAGTGATCATCGCAATCATTGGCATATTAATGGTGCTTGCACTCGCATTCAATGTAGAAGTAACAAAATTGACTGCTGGTTTGGGACTTGCTGGCGCAGCGCTTGCGCTTGCGGCGAAAGAAAGTGTAGAAAATTTGATTGCCTCATTTATTATTTTCTTTGATAAGCCTTTTACCGCAGGCGATGTGGTGAAAGTGCAGGGCATCACAGGCAATATTGAAAAGATTGGTTTGCGCAGCACGCGCATTCGCACGGATGTGAAAACTTATGTCACTGTTCCCAACAAACAAATGGTTGATAGCATCGTTGATAATCTAACATTAAGAACGCATCGAAAAGCAGAGATCAGATTGCAGCTTGGATTATCAGTTGCCCCAGATGTGATGACGCAGTTTGTGGATGGGGTAAAAGCAATTTTGAAAAAAGATCCGATTGTTAGCCCAACTGTTTTTTTGAATGATATTGCGCCGAATGCTTTTTTAGTGAACATTGATTATTTCACATCACCAATTCCATTAGATGATTTTAATGACTTGAAGCAGCGAGTAAATATTGAAATAATGCAGTTGATGAAGAAACTAAATATTGAAATTGCGGGAGCAAGCACTGATGTGAATGTCATCACCAAAACAAACGATAGAGTTATTTCTTAAGAAGCATTCCTACTTATCACTTACAACTTAGCACTACTGTCACAAATTCGCTTTCATCTCCAACAAAAATCCTTTCACCTGCTGGAGCTTTTGAATCGCCATAAATCTTTCTTCCGCTTTTTTATTTTTCTTCAAAAAATCTTTAGCCCCATCAATGGTGAATTTGCGCTGGCGCAACAAACTATAAATTAAGTGAAGGTTTTTTATATCAACAGGCCTAAAATGTCGATCACCTTTTTTATTCTTGCGAGGCTGGATGATATCAAATTCATTTTCCCAATATCTCAATAAAGAATGGTTCACGCGAAACATTTCAGCCACTTCACCAATGCTATAATATTGTTTTTTGAAAAGCTCTTCGTCTGCGGGGATATTGATCAAATCTGCTTCTGCTTCGGTTTGCTTAATCGACTTTCTTCCTCGTGTAGATTTTATTTTACTTTTTTTCGGCTCAGCCTTTTTAATAGCAACGGGCTCAGGAGTTAATACTTCCTCTTCTATTTCACGCACTGGTTCCACAACTTGTTGCTTCAATGCTTTAATGCGAAAGCCCACATTCACTGCTGGTTCTTCATTGGCAACCGCTGCAACAGGCGGCTGTTGCTGAATGGTATCAGCAGCATTAAAATCAAAAGCTATTTGGGGTAATGTCTTCATGATTATTTGTTGTTACAAAAAGCATTCCGTTTCGTAAAGATACGATTCATAAATACGGTAAAACTTACGTCTGTTAATAAAAAGGCGGGCGGGATTAATAGATGAATAAGGTATAGGGCGGAAGGATTGACCTCGAAGATACAAGATTGCAAGATATAAGAATGAAGGCAAAAAATACAACGTGTTTTTGCGTTAAAAACCTTAAACCTTTCACCACAAACCTTCAGCCTTTTAGTCAAAACTCTGATTGCTTGATGCTGCTAATTTCAGCAACCGATCGTACTGCTCAGGGGTAATATCATTATAAAAATAATAAACAGGATCCACCGGATCGCCATTACGGTGAACTTCATAATGACAATGCGGTCCCGTACTTTTTCCGGTACTGCCGACCCATCCTATTACTTCGCCACGTTTTACTTTTTGTCCGGGCTTCACTTTAACACGGTACATATGACCAAATAAAGTTTCATATCCATATCCATTATTGATCACCACATGATTTCCATAGCCGTTGCCTGTGTTGCCTGCGGTCTCCACAGTTCCATTTGCAGTTGCATAAATTGGCGTTCCCTGTGGTGCTGCAAAGTCAAGCCCAGCGTGAAATTTAGTGGTTTTGTAAACCGGATCGATGCGATAGCCAAAGCCAGATGCAATGCGGCTCAAATCTTTATTGCTCACTGGTTGAATGGCAGGCGTGCATGCAAGCAACTGCTCTTTGTTTTTAACGAAGCCTTCAATTTGGTTGTACGATTTATCTTGAGAAGCAATTCTTGCATCCAGTTTGTTCAGCGTGTTCACTATTGAAACTGCTAAATTTTCCTGATCCATTCCCTGCACCAATTGAATTTCTTTTTGCTGCTCGAGCGCTTTTGCTCTTGCGCTGTCGGGTATTGGGCTTGCTTCAAAAATTTCGCGATAAACGTGGTTATCTCTTTTTTCCAACTCGCCCATTTGCCCTTGCAATTTTTTTATTTTTTCATCGAGCACATAATAATTATCATTCAGTGCTTCGTTTCGTTGGATCAATCTCTTTTCATTTGCAGAAGGAAAATATTTGTAAGCGATGGAAACAATGATGAGTGCAGTCACAAACGCAGCCGATAAAAAACCCAACACACGCAACAGCTTGATGCGAAGCGGCGTCTCCAGTTTTTCGTAGCGGAGCGTATTGGTATTATAAAAATATTTTATTTTCTTCATTACAGAAGCAGGCAATCAAAAGGTTTAACATCAATCCTTAACAACCTGAATTGCTGTACATTTGCTGCTCTTTTGAGCAAACAAAAAATACACTATTTACAAATATAATCCTTAGCCTTAGATTTCATAAAAATAAAGCCACAGATTACACAGAGAAACACATATGATCGCCGCAGTTTGTAAAATGTATTATCTGTGCTAACCCGTGCAATCTGTGGCGAACAAAAAATAAACTGATAATGACAAGCGCTGACATACGTAAAAAATTTTTAGAGTTCTTTCAGTCGAAAGGGCATATCATCGTGCCTTCTGCACCTATCGTTATTAAAAATGACCCGACATTATTGTTCACCAATGCGGGCATGAACCAATTCAAAGATTATTTTTTAGGGAATAAAAAATCTGCCAATCCTCGTGTTGCTGACACACAAAAATGTTTACGCGTGAGTGGTAAACATAATGATTTGGAAGAAGTGGGTGTTGACACATATCACCACACGATGTTTGAAATGCTCGGCAACTGGAGCTTCGGCGACTATTTCAAAAAAGAAGCCATTGCATGGAGCTGGGAATTATTGACAGAAGTTTATGGTCTTGATAAAAATCGGTTATACGTTACCGTTTTTGAAGGCGATGAAAAAGAAGGATTGCCAAAAGATGAAGAAGCATATAACGAATGGAAAAAAGTGATTGCTGAAGACCGGATTTTGATGGGCAATAAAAAAGATAATTTTTGGGAAATGGGCGACACGGGTCCCTGTGGTCCATGTTCGGAAATTCATTACGATACGAGAGTAGAAGCAAACAACGATGGGCATGCTTTAGTAAATAATGATGACACAGGCATGGTGATGGAAATTTGGAACAATGTGTTTATGCAGTTCAATCGTTTAAAAGATGGAACATTGGAACCATTGCCGGCAAAGCATGTTGACACAGGAATGGGTTTGGAAAGATTAGTAAGAGTTTTGCAAGGGAAACAAAGCAATTATGATACTGATTTGTTCACTGGAACAATTGCTGAAGTTGAAAAGATAACTGGAAAGAAATATACAAATAGAGCTAGCAAACAAGATGTAGCTTTTAGAGTATTAGCCGATCATATTCGTGCAATTTCTTTTTGCATTGCCGATGGTCAGTTGCCTTCAAACACAGGTGCAGGCTATGTTATACGACGCATATTGAGAAGAGCGGTTCGTTATTATTATTCTTATCTGGATTATAAGCAGCCATTATTATTTCAATTAGTTCCATTATTATCAAATCAATTTGAAAATGTTTTTCCTGAATTGGATAAGCAGAAAGATTTTGTTTCAAGAGTCATTAAGGAAGAAGAAGAAAGTTTTTTGAAAACTGTTGCTAATGGTTTAATAAGACTTGATATGTTTATCGCTCTGGAAGGGTCAACCCTTTATAATGAAAATAAAAAAGAAGCTTTTGTACTGCCTGGAAAAGTTGCGTTTGAACTTTATGACAGACATGGCTTTCCTCTGGATCTAACCAAATTAATTGCTACTGAAAAAGGATTAACAGTTGACGAAGTTGGCTTTGATGAAGAAATGCAAAAACAAAAAACCCGCTCTCGCGCAGCAACTTCTTTAGATACCGAAGATTGGGTTGTTCTCGATGAAAATGCACAAACAAAATTTGTTGGTTATGATTCGCTCGAAGCCGCCGCAAAAGTTATCAAGTACAGAAAAGTAAAAACAAAAGAAAAAGAATTCTATCATATTGTTTTGGACGTTACTCCCTTTTATGCTGAAAGTGGCGGTCAGGCTGGCGATGCAGGCGAATTGATTTTTCCGGAAGACAGCATTCAGATCATCGATACCAAAAAAGAAAATGATCTCATCATTCATATTGCTGAAGTAATACCAAATGATTTAAGCGAACCTGTATTGGCAAAAGTTGATAGGATTGAACGCCGCTCAACAGCCAACCATCACTCAGCAACGCATTTGCTTCATGCTGCTTTAAGGCAAATTCTCGGAACCCATGTAGCGCAAAAAGGAAGTTTGGTAAATGATGAACATCTGCGTTTCGACTTTTCTCATTTCGCAAAAGTGACAGATGAGGAATTGGCAAAGATTGAAGAATTGGTGAATGAAAAAATAAGGGAAAACATTCCGGTCGTTATTAAACAAATGCCAAAAGATGATGCAATAAAATTAGGCGCAATGGCTTTGTTCGGCGAAAAATATGGCGACATCGTTCGTGTTGTTATTATCGATCCAAATTATTCAGTGGAGCTTTGCGGCGGTACGCATGTTGGCGCAACTGGAGAACTTGGCTTTTTCAAGATAACCCATGAAACAGCCGTTGCTGCTGGTGTTCGTCGCATTGAAGCAGTAAGCGGAAAACCTGCAGAAGATTTCATTAATAATGAATTTGATCAAATTAATGCCATTCGCGAATCTCTTAAAAATCCAAAAGATCTTGGTAAGTCAATTGATAATTTATTGGCTGAGAATTCAGAATTAAAAAAACATATCGAACATCTCGAAGCAAGACAATTGGTTGTTATAAGAAATGAATTATTGAAGAAAGATGAAATCATAAATCAGATAAATTTCATTGGAAGTTTAGTAGAAGTTCCTTCAGCAGATTCTCTCAAAAAACTTTGCTTTGATCTTAAAAATCATCTGCGAGACTTTGTCGTTGTCCTTTGCGCAAACATCGGCGGAAAGCCATTTGTTGCAGTAAGTATTGCAGACAATGTGGTAGCTGCAAAAAATATCGATGCCAATAAAATCATCAAGGAACATATCGCCCCAATCATAAAAGGCGGCGGCGGCGGACAAAAAACGTTGGCAACCGCAGGCGGGCAAGATGCAAGCAATCTTCAAGGAGTGATTGAGAAAGTGAAAAATTTATTACAATGAAATTGATAAAAGGAGCGACACTTTTATCAATCATCCTTGTTAGTTCGCACTTGCAAGCACAATCCAAAATTGATTTATTATTCAAACCTGATTCTATTCGAAAAATAGTAGAGGTACTGGCATCGGATAGCATGAAAGGTCGTTTCACAGGCACGGCAGAGAGTTATCGGGCTGCTCAATTTATTATAGACAAATTTTCCAGAGCGGGGCTAAAACCACTTGCTGGTTATCCTGATTATTTGATGCGTATCAAAGATGCATGGTATAATGTTGTCGGAGCGATACAGGGAAAATCTAAGCCTCATGAGGTTATTATATTTTCCGCGCATTATGATCATGTTGGAACAGATGCAACAAATCCATATCCTATGGCGGGAGGTTTGGCAATACCCAGAAAAGGAGATACTATTTTTAACGGGGCAAATGATAATGCATCTGGGGTAAGTGCTATAATAACATTGGCAAAATATTTTTCTTTAAAGCGAGATAACGAACGCACTATTTGTTTTGTCGCTTTTACCGGCGAAGAACTGGGAGAACTTGGCTCCAAATATTTTGTTGAGCGATGTAATCCTGATTCAATTCTTGCGGTGATTAATTTTGATATGATAGGGAGAAAATATAATAATTATGGGCACCCCTACCTTACGGGAGTAGATTCATCCAACTTAATAGATATCCTCAATAAACGATTATCGGAATTTAATCGAAATGAATATGGGAGAAACTTTATTGATTTAGATCCCTTTCCCCGCGAACATCTTTTTGAGAGATCCGATAATTATCCTTTTGCACAAAAGGGAATACCCGCACATACAATAATGGCAACTTCTCCCAAAGATATTTACTATCACAATTTAGGAGATGAAGCCAAAGCATTGGATTATGCACTTATATCCAAAATAATAAAGGCAATTGCCATTGGCGCCGAAGGGTTAGTGAATGGAACAGATACGCCCACCAGAATCGGTAGGATAAAATAATTTTTTCTAGTTGACTCTGCGCCCTCGTGCCTCTGCGTTAAATTTCTTAAACATTTCCGAAATATTTCGTATTTCAAAAATAACCTCTATATTTGATATACGAAATTAAACGTAGATATTTAAAAATCAAAAAAACTTGTAACGATGAAACAATATTTTCTAAAGGCTTCTGGCATTGCAGCGCTTGCGTTAATGCTCCATTCAAAAACAATTGCGCAAGATACACCGCCACCACCACCGCCCGCTATTGCTATAACACCCGATGAAAGCAATGAAAAAATGAAAGATGGTGAAGAAATCATTATCAGAAAAAAATCTGATAAAGACACAAAGATCACTGTTGAAATTAAAGATGGCAACATACTCATTAATGGCAAGCCTGCCAATGAATTTAAGGATGACAATCTTAGCATAACAAGAATAAAGCGCATTCACAACGGGGATTCGTTTTCATTTTCGTCATCTGGCGATGATTATATACGTGTTTCTCCATTTCGCGGTGGCACCAGCTTTTATGGTGATGATTTCGCGAAACGTGCGAACGTCGCTTTTTTGGGAGTTACTACTGATGATGCAGACGGCGGCGGCGCAGAAATAACAGGGATAACAGAAAACAGCGGTGCTCAAAAAGCTGGATTGAAAAGAGGTGATGTTATCACGAAGATCAATGACATAAAGGTAGATGGTCAAGAGGATGTGACTGAAGCAATCCATAAATTCAAACCAGCAGATAAAATAACGGTAACGGTTAAGCGCGATGGCAAAGAACAGAAAATACCAGCAACTTTAGGCAAGAGTGGTGGAATGAATTTCTCTGGATCTTTGGATATGTCCATGCCACAACTTGAAAAAATGAAAGAGTTTTCCAATATGGATAGATTGTATGCTCCACGTGCATATTCCTATTCTTACAGCACCAATGGAAAACCGAGACTTGGTATCAGGGCGCAGGAAACAGAAGATGGCAAGGGCGTGAAAGTGTTGGATGTAGCCGAGGAATCACCAGCCGATAAAGCAGGCATTAAGGAAGGCGATATCATCATGCAATTTGACGGCAAACCAGTGAACAGTGCCGAGGCATTGGTAAATCTTGCAAAAGAAAACAAAGACAAATATTCTTACAAGATCAACTTGACCCGCGATGGAAAAGCGCAGGAGATAGAAGTGAAGATCCCGAAGAAATTGAAGACGGCGAATTTATAAATCACTCAAAAATATTTTACTATAAGGCTGCTGAAAGGCAGCCTTTTTCCATTTTATCCATTCGTCATTCTGCTGACAAAAAATAAGTATTAATCAAGTATTTTTGCAGACTGTAAGAAAAGGAGCAATGATTTTTGTGCTGTTTTGCTGAAAGCCCGAAGTTCACGGCTCATAGCTTTTTAAAAAATGTCGATTAATTACGAATCATACGAAATAGTTGTAGGGCTTGAAGTTCATGCTCAGTTGCTCACAAAAACAAAATTGTTTTGTGGCGACAGTGCTGCCTTTGGTGGCGAGCCGAATACGCATGTGAGCCCGATAACGCTCGGGCATCCCGGCACTTTGCCGAAACTGAATAAAAAAGCAGTTGAGTTTGCGGTGAAAATGGGCATTGCATGCCATTGCGAAATTGAACGCCATAATTATTTTGCAAGAAAAAATTATTTCTATCCTGATTTACCGAAAGGCTATCAGATTTCGCAGCACACAACGCCTGTTTGCAATGGTGGGTTTGTGAAAATAAAAACGGCTGATGGCGAAAAAAATGTGAAGCTCAACCGAATACATTTAGAAGAAGATGCGGGAAAAAGTCTGCATGATGTGGATGAGTATAATACTTGCGTCGATTATAACCGCGCCGGCGTTCCATTGATTGAAATAGTAACAGAACCTGATTTGCGCAGCAGCGATGAAGCTTACGCCTATCTTACAGAACTTCGGAAAACTTTGCGCTATCTTGAAATTTGCGATGGCAATATGGAAGAAGGAAGTATGCGCTGCGATGCAAATATTTCTATCAGAAAAAAAGGAGATACGAAACTGGGAACGAGAGTGGAAGTGAAAAACCTTAACTCGATCCGCAATGTGAAACGTGCTATTGAATTTGAAGCAAAGAGGTTGATTGATATTGTTGAAGCTGGTGAAACGATTGTTCAGCAAACAAGAAGTTTTGAAGCCAGCAACGGAACAACATTTGCGCTTCGCTCAAAAGAAGAAGCAAATGATTATAGATATTTTGCGGATCCAGATCTTCCGCCTTTTAATATCACAGATATTTTTTTAGAAAATATTCGCAAAACAATTCCTGCTTTGCCTGAAGAGCTGATTGCAAAATACAATGGAGAATTTCATCTTCCTGAATATGATGCAAGAGTGATTTGCGATGATAAAGAAACGGCTGATTATTTTGAAGCATTAATAAAAGAAACAAAAAACTACAAGGCAGCAGCTAACTGGTTATTAGGTCCGATAAAATCTTATTTGAACGATAACAGCATTTCAATAAAAAGCTTTTCACTTCAACCGAAAATATTAGCTCAGTTAATTCAATTGGTGGATGAGAACAAAGTGAATTTTTCCATCGCTTCATCAAGAATTTTTCCCGAACTGATGAAAGACGGAAACGCAGAACCATTGCAGGTTGCAGCCAAATTGAATCTGTTGCAAAGTTCAGATTCAAATGAAGTGTTGGCTTGGGTTGAACAGGCTTTATCATCAATGCCGGACAAGGTGAGCGAATATAAAAAAGGAAAAAAAGGATTGATTGGTTTGTTTGTTGGCGAAGTGAAAAAAATTTCAAAAGGTAAAGCCGATCCAAAAATTACCAACAAGCTGTTGCTTGAAAAACTGGAAGGCTGATTGTAACGTATATTTTAACTCAATAAAAAAATTATGAAGAAGGTTTTGTTGTTGACGATTGTAATTGCATCGGTGTTTGTTTATTCATGCAAACAAAGCGCTGGCGGAAAATTTAGTGTTATCGGCACATATAAAAATGCCGACAAACTATTTCCTGCTTCGACTGATGGAAAAGTTTCCGGAAAAATAATTTTAGTGGAAGTTTCATTTGGCAAGGATCAAAATCCTGTAGCACTTGATTCCGCAATTATTTCAGGCAACACGAATACTTTTCACTTTTCAGCAAAAGCAAAAAAAGAAACTGTGTATGAATTGGTTTTTGGAGATAATCTTTTAGCTGTTCCGGTTATTAATGATGCTTCTGAAATAAAGGTTGATGTTGATTTGGCGAAGAAGGATGATTTTTATGAAGTGAGTGGTTCTGATGCAACAAAGAGCTTGCGGAACCTGCTTTCTGAATTTGGCAAAAAGAATTATGAAGTGGGACAAGATTTTGCTGACATCGATAGCCTCAAAAAAATGAATGCGCCAGATACATTGTTGATAGCTGCAACGAATGTGAAAAATGCCGCGATACAAGGATTGAATGATTATCTCAAAAATTTTTTACAATCGAGCAAGAATGGAACGGTGAGTGGCATTGCATTGGGTTGGGCTTCGCGCAGTTTTTCACAACAGGAATTTGAATCAACATTAAATACGTTGGTAAAAAAATATCCTACAAGCGAGCCGCTTGTGAAAATGAAAAAAGATTTCGACATGCAAAAAGCGATGGCGCAACAACAAGCTCAGCAACAACAGAGCGCTTCTGCGTCTTCATGGGTTGGGCAACAAGCACCTGAACTTGCATTGCCTGATGTTAACGGAAAAACAATTTTGCTATCATCATTCAAAGGAAAATATGTGTTGGTCGATTTTTGGGCAAGTTGGTGTGGACCTTGCAGGGGCGAAAATCCTAATGTGGTGAAGGCTTACAGCGAATTCAAAGATAAAAATTTTGCGATCCTCGGAGTGTCTTTGGATAAAGATAAAGGAGCATGGCAGCAGGCAGTTAAAGAAGATAAACTTGCATGGCAACAAGTGAGTGATTTAAAATATTGGAGTAGCGCAGCAGTTGGCATTTATAAATTTGAAGGCATTCCATTTAATGTGCTGATCGATCCGCAAGGAAAAATAATCGGTCAAGAACTTCGCGGATCTGATCTTGAAAATAAGTTGAAGGAAGTGTTGCAGTAGTGTGGTGAATTGTGAATGACTTCTTGCGGATTACAATCTCTCTAAATTTTTTTATAGAAACCTATTAGTAAAATAACTTTATACTAGTAGGTTTTTCTTTTCTGAATAGTCTTTCTCTTTAAACGATTGGTACTACTTCTCACCAAATTTTCTTTCGTATATAAATCCGCTTATCTATAAAATCGAATATGACATAATCAAATCTTATAAAAAAAGATAGACCTATTAATCGTTCATTCACCTTTTCATTCGTGGAAACAAGAGTATTAAAGAAGTTGTGGTTTATATTAACTGTATCAAAAAATGATAAAGTATTTACGAAATTCTGATGCGCAGGTGTATTGAATCTGCTTGGAAGATCAAATATTTTACTCGATTTACGGATGCTTTTAAATTCATTTATAGGCATCAGCATATCGCCATTATATCCCAGATCAATATACATTTTTTTCGCAATGCCATCTCCGAAGTCGACTTCAACAGCAATAGCCTGCTGATCAAAGATTGCCGGAAAAATTTCACTCTGATTTATTTCTTTAAACGAATCAATATCTGAAGCAAACGTAAGTTGCTTGCTTTTGAAATCGATCTTCCATATCCCTTTTGACATTGCCTCAATCCCTAAAACACCATCATCATTCTTATTGTCGCTAGAACTATCTGGCATTATATAGAAAGGCACATTCGTAAATACAATATTTTCAAAAGAGACACTATCGCAAACGCCGACATCACCTTGTATTGCTAAGCCATCCGCAGTATGTGTTTTAAAACTTACATCGTTTGATTTTATGAACGATTGATTGTATTGAATAAGAGAACTTTTTATCCAAGAAGGAGAATAATTGTCAAGGCATATAACATGATGTTTTTTTTCGCTTCCCCAATATGTATTTATTATGATTCCGTGACCATCTAGCATAAAAGCCGTTTGAACCTTAAAATGTTTTGGAAAAACAGCAATAGAGGAATTCAATTGATTCTTACATCCAAAGACAAGCAAAATGGAAGTGAAAAGAATAGCCTTTTGAATGTTGTTATATGAGTAAAGGAACAATGAATGCATGAAGGTTAGTTCTACATATTGATGCAATTATTTTATTAAGTTCGTTTACATTCAACAAATCCTAGTTCACGCGGTTTTCTTTTTCTTCGCCAAAGAAATCAATAGCGTTGGAAGAAAAATTAAATTCGTGAGCGTTGCCATTATCAATGTTAATGAAGTGAGCCAACCCAAAGATTTTGTTCCCCCAAAATTGCTGAAACAAAAAATAAAGAACCCTGTGATCAGCACGAGTGAAGTATAAATAATGCTGATGCCTGTGCTGTGAATAGTTGCTATTACCGTTTCGGTTTCGTCTTTCGTACCAGTCGCTAATTCTTGTTTGTAATTCACCAAAAAACGAATGGTGATATCAATCGCAATTCCCAATGCAATGCTAAAAACGAGTACAGTCGAAGGTTTCAGCGGAACGCCCGCCCATCCCATCACGCCAGCAGTGATTACCAAAGGAATGGTATTGGGTATTAATGAGCATATCAAAATCCTGAATGATTTAAAAAGATAGAGCATACAAGCCGCAATCAAAACGAAAGCCCAAACAATGCTATCTCTTAATCCATTAATAATAAAAATGCCGCCTTCTAAAAATGTTACACTGCTTCCTGTAAGCTGAATATGATATTTTGTCGAATCAAAAATTTCGTTGGACTTTTTCTCGATGTCATTTAAAATTCCAGGCAGGCGCATGGTGCCGACATCAGCCATGTTCACACTGATTCGTGTTTGTTGGCTATTGCTGTCAATGAACGAGCTTACTAATTTCAGCAAGCTATTTTTTTTGCTGCTGCTGTCACTTTCTTTAGTGTTCAAATAAGGAGCAAGAACAACAACATCAAATTGATTTGGTAATCCATAGCTTGAGCTATCGCCATCATAATAAGCTTGCCGCACAAATTTTAATCCTTCAACGATTGATAATGGCTTTGCCATCTCTGGTTTTTCTGCAATGTATTTTGAAAGCGAATCTATCTTTTCAAATATTTGAATAGGATTAATCTTCAAGCCATTTTTTCTTTTTGTATCAACCACAATTTCCAATGGCATCACACCACGAAAATTTTTTTCGAAAAATTTCAGGTCGGTATAAATTTTATCTGTCTTTGGCAAATCATCAACAATAAAAGCTTCTGACCGCAACCGGAACATACCAGCAATCGAAACTGCAAGCACAACAATTGTGATGCTATAGATTAGTTTTTGATGATGAAGCGACCACACTTCCAGCTTTTCTAAAATTGCAGTAAGCCATTTATTTTCCAAATAGCGCATGTGCTTTTCTTTTGGGTCGGGAAGATAGCTGAGCACAACTGGTATCAATATAAAAGAAATGACAAACAACAGCATGATGTTGATCCCTGCCACCACACCGAACTCTTTTAGTATTGCACTTTTAGTGAGCGCAAACACACCAAAACCAATGCCCGCCGCGATGTTGCAGAATAAAGTAACAATGCCCATCCTGCTGATCATTTCAATAATCGCCGCTCTTTTATTTCCTGTATGCTTAAACGAAGAATGGAATTTGTTGAGAAAATAAATACAGTTCGGCACACCAATCACAACAAGCAATGGAGGAATGAGTGCGTTCAGAATACTTATTTTATATCCGAACCAATGGATGCTTCCCAAGCTAAAAACAACACCGATAATAACCACCGTTACTGAAAGCATCATGGTGCTAAAACTTCTGAAAAATAAAAACAGGATGAATGCTGAAAGAAGAACGAAGCCTGTTAAGAACCACTTTGTTTCTGTCGCAACTCTCGTTGCCATATTCGTTCTTATTAATGGAGAACCGCTCAGGTAAACTTCCATTCCATGTCGCTTTCCAAATTCAATACATGGATTTGTCAATGCGCTCACCACCACATTTCTTTCGGCGGTGTTCATAATGTCCTTGTTCACATTAATCGCCATTAGAAAAGTGCTGCTCTTTAAATTATAGAGAAGATCATTATAGAAAGGAAGGCTGAAAAAAATCTTTTTACAACTATCAATTTCGCTTTGTGATAAATCCCTGTCAGGAAAAATAGGGATGGCTTTTAATTTTTCAGAGCTGTCTTTTTTTACAAGGTTGCTTGAAGTAGTAATGCTCACAACTGCTTCAACACCTCTCATTTTTTTTATCTGATCATTCAGTTTGATATAGTCATTAAAAACATCTTTATCAAAAAGCTTATCCGTCTGAAGTCCCATCAGCATCAGGTTTCCATCATCACCGAATTTCTTTTTGAAATCCTGATAAGCAGC
Source organism: uncultured Bacteroidota bacterium (assembly GCA_903927975.1). Lineage (GTDB taxonomy): Bacteria > Bacteroidota > Bacteroidia > Chitinophagales > Chitinophagaceae > Puia. The sequence goes on from CAIYPC010000717.1 coordinate 40,754, forward strand.
ATATTTTGGATTATCGGTTGGAATGGCTCGTGTGAATTCATAGCTCAACTGCACTTTAGATGCATGATAAGCTATGAAAGCTGTTGCCGCAGCAAGAACAATCAATAATTGGATCCTGAACCTAAGAACAAAATGTGCAATGCGCTCCCACATAATATTTGGCTTAAATTAAAACAGTTATTTGCAGCGCAAAGAAAGTTATTTTAGGCGGCTTTTCCCGCTTGCATTTTGTTTGAGCTAACTTTGAAAAGATAAATTAACCTTTTGCTGCAATGATGATCCACAAAACAAAGGGCATTGTGTTGCGTACGGTGAAGTATGGCGAAACCAGCATTATTGCTGACATTTATACCGAGCTGTTCGGCAGACAATCCTATATGGTGAACGGCGTTCGCACATCATCAAAAAAAGGGATGGGCAAAGCAAACCTGTTTCAGCCAGTTGCGATTTTGGATCTGGAAGTATATCACAATGAATTAAAAAACCTGCAACGGATTAAAGAATTCAGATGGGGCTATTTGTATAAAAATATTTTTTTTGATGTGATGAAAAATTCCGTGGCATTGTTCATGATAGAATTATTGCAAAAATGCTTGAAACAACCAGAACCTAATATCAATCTTTTTTATTTTGTGGAAGATGCTTTTATGAAGCTTGATGAAAGTGCTGATACTGTTCTTGCCAATTACACATTGTTTTTCTCTTTGCACATTGCTTCGTTTTTTGGGTTAAGGATTGATGATAATTATTCCGAAATAAATTCAGTGCTTGATTTGCGGGAAGGTTTTTTTGTGAGTGAAAAACCTGAGCACAATCATTATCTGGATGGAAAATTTAGCTTTGCCACTTCTCAGTTATTAAAAGCAATGCAACCGTCTGAACTAAGTCAAATCCGTTTGAATAAAGAATCAAGAAAAGTTTTGCTGAATGCTTATCAAACTTTTTTTGCGTTGCACATTCAGGATTTCGGGACGATGAGAACGCTGCCGGTGCTGCAGGAATTGCTGGCTTAATGGGTTATGTAGGCATCTGACGGCTTTTATATAGAATGATAAAATTTTGATAGTTTCCATAGCCGTCTGATGCCTGAGATCTTAAATAATTCTTTTTGCTTTTGATTGTCCAGTTAATTTTCCATCAATTACATTTTCAATCAGCACAACGCCCGGCTGTTTCCCTTTCTCAAAACTTCCCACAACATCATTTAACTGCAATGCATCAGCTCCATTTAAAGTTGCCCATTGCAGCAAGGTCTTTGTTTCAATGTGAGGGAAATTTTGTTGAATGGTTTTTAACTCTTCCAAAATATCAAGCTGATGATTTGAAGAAAGGCTATCTGTTCCAATAACTATTTTGCAATTATGCTTTATCAATAAATCAATATCAGGAAGTGTTCCGGAAATGTATTTGTTGGCGTTGGGACAGAGACAGAAAAAAAGGTTGGTCGATGGTCGATGATCGATGGTCGGGTTTGTATTTTCGGTCATCGACCATCCTTCATCCTTCATCGCAACAAAATCTTCCTCATTCGTTGCCACATTGTGCACTAAAATCAGTGATCTATTTTTATAGAAATGGGGCAAATGATTTTCAAGGCTTCTTTTTCCTGTTGGTTTAAAAAAAGAAATATCAAGTCCCAATGATTTATATAATCTCGTCAAATCTCCATCGCCCGATTTAATGAATTTATTTTCCTCTTCGCTTTCCTGATTATGAATGGTGAGCACATGATTGCCGGGGAAATTTGCAATCAGCCCAAATAACTTTTTTGAGACAGAATATGGCGCATGCGGAACAATTGAATTTGATTCGATTGGCAAAGAATATTGTTGTGCAAATTGATTAAAAATTTCCACGCTGCCCTGAAATCTCTGCTCGGCAACAGTTTCAGGAAACCCGATGGTTTCGATAAAATTGTGATAATATAAATTGCCCTGATTTTTTTGTGATAGCGTATCTGTTGTATTACAAATATCACCAACGGCAACTATCCCGTTTTCTATCATTTTTTTTTCAGCATCTGCAATGGATTGCTGAATGATATCAGCGGAAAAATTTCTTTGTTTTATCACTGATAATAAAAAATCAACCAGCCCAGTTTTTTCTGGTATCAATCCTTTCATGTGGGATAATTCCAAATGACAATGACAATTCACAAAGCCCGGTGAAATAATCCCATTCAATATTTCAATATCATCACCAGCTTCTCCCAAAGAAAGAATTGTTTGAACAATGCCGTTTTCACCGGTAACCAAAACAGCGTTTCCATCCAACATTTCGTTGCCGGTAAATAAAAAATCAGCTTTAAATTTTCGATAAGCCATTTAAATTTTTAAAGGTTTAACTTTGCAAACATTTTTTGGTGAAAATCGGGAGGGAAAATTATTAATGAGGCGAAAATTTTCAGCCACAATTCACCATTGACCAGATAAAAGTAAATAATGTATGTTAGATAATTTAGAAGCTATCAAGGGGAAGTTTGAAGATATGAGCGTGGCGCTCAGCAATCCTCAGATTGTGAATGATAATAGGAAGTTCACTGCGATGAGCAAGGAATATAAAAGCCTTGAAAAAATTGTAAGGAGCTATGAAGAATATAAAAAACTGCTCGATGATATTGATTTTTATAAAGAAGCATTGAATGGTGATGATGAAGAATTAAGAGAGCTTGCAAAAGCTGAAGCGCCGCAATTGGATGAGCAGAAAGAAAAGATGGAAGCCTATATCAGGCAATTGCTGATACCAAAAGATCCACAGGATGAGAAGAACGCCATTCTTGAAGTGCGTGCTGGAACGGGTGGGGATGAGGCAAGCCTTTTTGCAGGTGATCTGCTGCGCATGTATATTAAATATTGTGAAAAGCGTGGATGGAAAACATCAATCCTTAGTGAGAGCGAAGGCACGGTTGGAGGGTATAAAGAAGTTCAGTTGGAAGTGATAGGCGAAGATGTGTATGGCACCTTGAAGTTTGAAAGCGGCGTTCATCGTGTGCAGCGTGTGCCGGATACGGAGCAGAGTGGGCGTGTGCATACCAGTGCAGCAACGGTTGCTGTTATGCCTGAAGCAGAAGAAGTGGATTTTGAACTGAAGGAAAGCGATGTGAAAATGGAAACTGCGAGGAGCGGCGGGGCAGGCGGACAAAACGTAAATAAAGTAGAAACAAAAGTTTTTTTGACGCACGTTCCTACTGGGGTTGTGGTAGTTTGCCAAACAGAAAGAAGCCAGCTTGGCAACCGCGAAAAGGCGATGCAGATGTTGAGAACAAAATTATATGAAGAACAGGTGCGCAAGCAGGAAGAAGAAATTTCTCGACATCGCAAAAGCCTTGTGAGCACAGGCGATAGGAGCGCAAAAATCAGGACGTATAATTTTCCGCAAGGACGTATTACTGATCATCGTATTGGTCTAACAGTTTATAACCTCGATGACGCATTAAATGGAAACATCCAGGAATTTATAGATGCACTTCAATTTGCAGAGAATTCAGAAAAAATGGCAAAACAGAATTAAGCAAATCAAATTCCAATGCGACTGGGTATTAATAAAAACTTTTCTTTTTTAATAATTGCATAGTCCTCTAAATCGTACATTGCTTAAAATTATTTTTATGTTAGAAAATCTTATTGACCTTATTAAGCAACATGCGGGAGAAGCAATCACTAATAATCCTGCAATTCCAAACAGCCAAAACGATGCTGTTGTTGGTGAAGCAGGCAACTCCATTATTAATGGTTTAAAAGACATGATTTCTCAAGGAAAGATTCAGGATGTGATGAGCCTGCTGCAAAGCAATGGGGCTAACGCTTCATCTAATCCCGCAGTGCAGAATATTTCCGGTGGTTTTGTGCAAACGCTGATGAGCAAATTCGGTTTAGGCGAAGATCAGGCAAATGGCATAGCGAGCAATTTGATACCAACTGTAATGCAAAACCTCGCAAGCAAAACAAATGATCCCAATGACAGCAGCTTTAGCATCGAAGGGATTTTAAGCCATTTTACCGGTGGTCAGCAAGGCGGTCTTGAAGGTATTCTTGGAAACCTTACACAAGGTGGAGAATCTGGAATTATGGACAAATTAAAGGGCTTGTTTTAGCAGATTTGTTTTCTGAAGAGAATAAAATATTGACAGCGAAGCGCTACGATTAGTAGCGCTTTTTGTTTTTTTTAACGATAGGCCTGTAAACTTTTTGTTCCATCATACGTCCTATATATGAGTGTGGCACATTTTGAAAGCAATGCTAAAAAAATGTTATTCCACAAAATAAAGAAATCGGTTCGTGTTTTTGTAGCGTATATTTGTGTAAGATTTCTGGAAGTTCTTTAAACGTTTATTAACAAGGCCTCATACTATTGGCATTTGTTTTGCGTTATTACAATTAGTCTTTTCTATTGACTCTCACAAAGCAGTCAATTTTCTCATAAGCAGTTAGTTTTGGTTACGGCCCCTGTTTCCACAGGGGCTTGATTTTTTGTATCAACTCCCACATTTTCCCTTCTTTTATATTGTTTACAAGTGATTTTAATTTTGATGAAGATGATCAGATTCGTATTTAATGCGAGATGAATGGTATTGTATGCAGTGGAATTACTATCCGCTTTTTTCTATTAAAATATCAAGTTAAAATATTTTTAGAATCGTTGGGGATTATATGGGCAGACAAAAAATATTATTGAGAATTTTTTTCCCCAAGAAGAAAGATGTTACAAATACCATAACTGATGCCTGCGCCAATCATATCAAAAATCATATCGGCTTCATCAAAATCGCGAAAAGGGATGCAACACCTTTGAACATATTCCATCCCAATTCCCAAAGCACATGCAGAAAAAAAAGTAAGAAAGAAAAACACAGCAAGTTTTTTTGAAGAATATTTTTTTGAGTTGAAATAAAAACACCACAAAAAAACCATTCCGCCAAAAAGTGTAAGATGAACGAATTTATCAAAGTTGGGAATCGAGAAACCTTGCTCACTTGGAAGCATGGAACCGGGCATTGCAAGAAGGATAATAATCACCAATGTCCAGGTGATAGGAATAAATATTTTACCTAATAATTTTTTTAACAGACCAAATAAATTCATGCTGTAATAAAATAAAAAAAATCAATAATGAGATTCTTTTTATTTCAACAATTTTAAAACTAATCTGAATATCATGAAAGGGAGAGTTATGGCTTTAAAAAAATCAGGAAACTTTTCCAAGCACATATAATGCGCTCATATCAGGTGTTGGGCTTCCGCCTTTCTTTTCAAGCGTAATTGCAAATGCTTGTGCTCGCGGTATATTTTTCATCTTCACAAATGATAAACTGTCTTTGCTCACATCAAACACGCCGGCATCAACAGGTTTTCCATCAACCAATGCCCAAAGCTGATATTGTTTGTCTGAAGTTGGTTGTGGGAGATTGTTCACCATCAGATAAACATCTTTTGATTTTGTATCCCAATAAACGGTTGTAAGACTATTGGGATTTGGACCTTTTGGAATGCTTGGCATTTTCACAACAGCCATCGCAGGATCTTTTATCATGCTTAAAGCAGATTCATAATCCTGCAGCTTTGTTTGCAATGTTTGGTTTGCAGATGCCATTTGTGTTTGGTTCTGCACCAACTGATCGTATTTAGCGCTGTATTCTTTGTATTGAGTGAAGAAATAATAATTGAGCAGAGTGCTTGTGATTAAAAGAACAATGGATGCTGCAGCGACATAACGAAGCCAACCCATTGCAACAACTGGTGCAACAACATTTTCTTTTTTATAGGAATTATCTGTTTGCTTATTATTCCCCTCGGAATGAAGCTTTGCAAAAATTTCATTCTTTAAATGTGCGGGCGGTTCAATAGCATTGCTCAATGCATTCTTTTCAAAAGATAATTCAAATGCATCTCTTGCTTCGCGAATTTCAGGATATGAATCGCACATACGCTCGAATTCCACACGCTCTTCGGGGCTTGCAAGCCCAAGCACGTAGCTTTCAATAATTCCGCTTGATATGTATTCTTTTACGTTCACTTTTATTTCAAATATTCTCTTAATTGCAGCAAAGCGTTTCTAATACGGGTCTTTACCGTACCTAAAGGAATCCCTTCTATCTTAGCTATTTCTTCGTGAGTGTAGCCTTTAAAATAAGCAAGCTCAATCAAAATGCGGTGCTCTCCTTTTAGGGTTTCCAGGGTTTTTCTAAGGCCAATATTATCAATGTCTGGAAGAATTGTCTGATTGCTTATGCTACTGTTTACATTTACGTTATTTGATAATTCTTGGTTTTTTTGCGAGTTCTGGAAACTCTTTGATCGGATTGTATCAATCGAAGCATTTCTTGCAATATTCAACATCCATGTAAAAAGCCTTCCTTTTGTGGCATCATAACTTTCAATCTTGCGCCAAATATTTATAAAGACTTCTTGCAAAACGTCATTCGCCAGTTCTCCATCAAGAACTATCTGTTTGATAATACTGTATAACGCTCCTGAATAATTATCATATAAATAACTATAAGATTGCTCGTCCTTTGTTTTAAGGGCTGCAATCAATTCCTGTTCGTTATATGTAGGAGTTATATCCAATAGTTCTTTTATGCTTCCGCTTTTTAACTCACTGTTGCCTGATAAGCAGCAGCATCCATCAATTTTTCAAGATCAGCAGGATTGCTCAATTTTATTTTCGCCATCCAGCCTTGGCCATAAGGATCAGAGTTCACCAGTTCGGGCGAATTTGCCAATGCAGGATTTATTTCTTCAATCGTTGCATCAACAGGCAAATACAAATCAGAGACTGTTTTCACGGCTTCCACTGTACCGAATACTGTTTCCGCAGAAAGTGTTTGACCCACCGTTTCAATTTCTACATATACAATATCGCCAAGTTCTCCTTGTGCAAAATCAGTGATGCCGATCACTGCAATATCCCCACTTTCAATCCTAACCCATTCATGATCTTTTGTGTAGCGTAAGTTTTCAGGAAAATTCATATAAAAAATTTGTGTTGCAAAGATTACAAAAGGGTTTGGTATATTTCGAGCTATATTAAAAATTATTTGATTCTTTTTATTAACCTCACCTTTATGATGCGAACATCGATAAGCGGCCTATCGTTGGAATCAGTTTTCACGACTGAAATGGAATCGATAATATCCAGGCCTTTTATGGTTTCGCCAAAAACAGTATAACCGCCATCGAGATGAGGTGTTCCACCCCTTGTCATATAAACTTCTTTTTGGTCAGCAGGTATTTTTCTAACTGCTCTTTTCTCGGCTTTTTCATATGTTTCCGGAGTGAATTTTTTTCCTTCAACAAGATAAAACTGACTGGCACTGCTCTCTTTTTTCGGGTTCACGTCATCGCCAGTTCTTGCGGCCGCAAGAACGCCTTTATAATGAAATAAGCTTGGCCGAAATTCTGCGGGAATAGTGTAAGACAAATCACCATTGCCTAACTCCTCACCAGCTTTTGCATGTTTGCTATCTGGATCGCCACTTTGGATCATAAAGTTTTTTATAACACGATGAAAAATCATGCTGTCATAAAATCCCTGCTTCACAAGTTTCAAAAAATTATCGCGATGGAGCGGAGTGGAATCCGACAAACGTATTATCATGGTGCCTTTGTCAGTTACCATTTCCACATCTTTCTTTAAATCATTTCTTCGCAAGCCATTTGATAATTTGGGATTGCATGAATAGATACTAACAATTAGTAAAAAAAGAAACAGTAGAATTTTAAGCATAATGATAGAATAATATTTGCGAAGTAATTTTAATAGCACAACCATCGTCCATCTATCATTGGTCATGTCCTCAGAAGTCAACATTTTCAAAATAAAGTAGCACATGATCTTTAAGAAAATTCTCTTGCTCGATCATGTTCATTACTGGCAATGCTTTTAATTGTTTGAAATGTGGCCAGCCATCTTCATCTACTTTTTCCAGCTCGTAATAACCACTTTGTGCAAACAGACTGCATACGGCAACATGCATCAGATCCTGTTTTTGTTCTTTGCCGAATTTTTCCTTGATATCACCAAACTCCTGCACACCGATTAAAAATAAAATAGCTTCCATATCTGGCTTTTTCCCGAAACGCTCAACCAGTTTTGCTTCCAGTGTCCACCATCTTGATTGCAAATCATTTCCTGCTTCTGTCATTTTGCAAATATAGTGAATGGTCAATGGTGAATTGTGAATACAAAACCTTATGGCTATGGCTTTTACCTTTGTAGCAAAGAATTTGATATGACCTTATATAAAGAAGAATACATGATATCTGATGATAAAGGTTTGCTGGACGTAGATTACGTTCATGATTATATTTCAAATAAGTCATATTGGGCAAAGAATATCCCTATTGAAATAGTAAAAAAATCTATTGATGGATCGATATGTTTTGGAGTTTATGAAAAAGAAAAACAAATTGGTTTTGCAAGAGTCATTTCAGACAAAGCAACCTTTGCTTATCTAGCTGATGTGTTCATTGACGAAAATTATAGAGGCAAAGGATTAAGCAAATGGTTGATGGAGGTAATCATCAATCACAATGAATTACAAGGTTTGCGCAGATGGATGCTCGGCACGCTCGATGCGCATTCACTATATGAAAAATTTGGGTTCAAGCCGATTGAAGAGCCCAACCGATTTATGCATAAGCACAATCCTAATGTTTATGCTAAGAAAGTTGATATGTGATAAGTAATAAGTAATCAGTATTTCAATTTATCTTCTCTGCAATTACCGCTGTTCCATAAGCCAACACTTCTGTAACTCCGCTTATCACTTCATTTGCATCGTAACGCATATTAATAATAGCATTTACACCGCGTTCTGATGCATGTTTTATTAGATGCTGAAACGCTTCCTCACGTGAAGTTTCACAAAGCTCTACGTATATAGAAAGCTGACCGCCAACAAGGCTCTGCAAACCACCGGCAATATTGCCGAGCAAACTTCTTGAGCGAACGGTGATGCCTCTTACGACACCGAGATTTTTTGTTATTTTATAACCATCTAGCGCAATGCTGGTGGTGATCATACTTGTGTCTATCATAAATTATTTTTATAAAATTACTTTCTAATTGATGATTTCTCATTCTTTGTTCTAATTATTGTCTCGTTGCTCATCTCCCAGCCAACAATTACCTTTGCAAAAAATTTCAGACCATGTTAGATGTGAAATTCATAAAGGATAATAAGGATTTAGTGAAAGAAAGATTGGCGATTAAAAATTTTAAAGATCTGAATCTTGTCGATGAGATTATTGAATTGGATAACCAGCGAAAAAAATTACAAACTGAAAGTGATACAACACAATCAAAATTGAACATTGCTTCAAAAGAGATTGGCCAGTTGATGGCGAAAAAAGAAAATGAAAAAGCGGAAGAAAAAAAGCTTGAAGTTGCTTCACTAAAATCTTCTTTGCAGCCGATTGCTGAAAATCTTTCTGCAACAGAAAATAAATTGAATGAAATAATATTAAGGCTTCCAAATCTTCCATCTGCGCAAGTGCCCGCTGGCAAAACGCCTGATGATAATATCACAGTTCGTGAAGGCGGCAGCAAACCGCAGCTTCCCGCAAACGCAGTTCCACATTGGGATTTAGCGAAAAAATATAACCTGATTGATTTTGAATTGGGAAATAAAATAACTGGAAGCGGATTTCCTTTTTATGTGAACAAAGGAGCAAAACTTCAAAGAGCATTGATACAATATTTTTTAGATTATAACTCTGCAGCGGGTTATACAGAATATCAGCCACCATTGATGGTGAACGAAGCAACTGCTTTCGGTACTGGTCAATTGCCAGATAAAGAAGGCCAGATGTATTATGTGAATGAAGACAAATTCTATTTGATCCCAACAGCAGAAGTTCCTGTAACGAATATTTATAGAGATGAGATTTTGAAAGAAAATGATCTGCCAATTAAGATGACTGCATACACACCATGCTTTAGAAGAGAAGCTGGAAGTTATGGCAAAGATGTTCGTGGATTGAACCGTCTTCATCAATTCGACAAAGTGGAAATTGTTCAGTTGGTGCATCCAGAAAAAAGTTATGAAGTGCTGGAAGAAATGGTAAACCACATAGAAAAATTGTTGCAGTCATTGCAACTTCCTTATCGCATTTTGAAATTGTGTGGTGGTGATATGGGCTTCACTTCTGCGCTCACTTACGATTTTGAAGTGTATAGTGCTGCCCAACAAAAATGGCTGGAAGTGAGCTCTGTAAGCAACTTTGAAAGCTTTCAAAGCAACAGGATGAAAATCCGTTTTAAAGACGCGAACAATAAAATGCAATTGGTTCATACATTAAACGGCAGCTCTCTTGCATTGCCGCGCATTGTTGCATGTTTGTTAGAGAATCATCAAACAGAAAATAATATTCAGTTGCCAGAAGCATTGCATAAATATTTCGGCAATGATAGGATTGCTTAAAATTTGAATTGTCCTATTTGCAGGCTGGTTGATTTTTTTGTAACTTTAAGAAAACTGTAGTGATATGGAATCGTACGTTCATCCTCCAAAAACAATGTTTGAAATATATCAAGGTTTGCCGGAAGGCACCTTGGTTCAATTGATCAAAAATGAACTCGTTATGTCACCTTCTCCTTTGAATGTTCATCAAAAAGTCCTTGACAAGATTTACCGCCAAATCGGAGACTTTGTCGAAGTAAACCATCTCGGTGAAACAAGATTTGCTCCTTTCGATGTTTATCTTGACAAGAGAAATGTTTTCCAACCCGATGTTGTTTTCATATCAAATGAAAATCTTCACAAAATAGAAGCCAATGGTTTGCATGGTGCGCCGGATTTAGTGATTGAGGTTCTTTCTCCCTCAACTGTAAAACATGATTTTGGGAAAAAGAAAGATGTATATGAACGATACGGCGTTAAAGAATATTGGATAATCGATCCGTCAACAAAATCTGTGAATGGGTTCTCGATTGTTAATGGTGTTTATGAAGAGCTTGAAAAATCGAACGCAGTGCTATTTTCCCGTCTGTTGGATGCCGCATTTAAATTTTAGAAAACTTTCCTTTCATAAAAAGAGGCAGATCGGCTAAACGCTGCATGCAAATTTAATTTTCATTTTGCCTAACATAAATGATTGTGAAAAGAAGTGATGATGAAAATCACTTCTTTTTTTGTTGATATATTTATATCAATTTTTTAATCATTAAAACTTAACAACATGAAAAGCAAAATGCTACTTTCTTTCGCTATTATTATTTTTTCAACCTTCGCATTGCAAGCTCAAATAGAAAAAAAGGATTGGTTATTAGGTGGAACACTGGGGTTCAATACTTCAAATTCAAATTCATCTAACTATTCAAATTCAAATACAAACTTTGCACCCCATATTGGGTATGCAATTGGAAAGAATTCTGTTATTGGTTTAAACGCAGAGATCAATTACTCGCAATCTGCACAGGAAAGCAAAAATTTTAGTTTTTCCACAAACGTTTTCTATAAAAAATTCTTTCAGGTGAAAGGGAAATTTGGAACCTATCTTCAGTTCAATGGAGGAGTTGGATGGAATACAAGCTCATTTCTTTTGTTCGATTCAGCAGGAACTTCTTCTAAACAAACTTCTTCGAATCATTTTTATAGTGCTTCTATCGTTCCTGGAGTTTACTATCAGGTAAGCCCGGGAATTTTGTTGAATGCTGATTGCGGAGGTTTGTCGTACAGTTATACTACCAGCCCAGATGGATATTGGTACTCTAATTTGTCATTAAATTTCCTGAGCAACTTCACATTTGGTGTTGATTTTATTTTGGGCAGAAAAAAGAGTTGAAGCCGTTTTGATGCTTGATTATTTTCAAATTAGCAAACGCTGCATACAAATTTAATTTTTATTTTTGCTAACATAATAATTTGTGAAAGGAGGAAGTGGGTAATGGCAACTTCCTCTTTGTATTTACATTCGCCTCAACAAAACTTTATCGCATGAAAAAGAAAATTTTATTATTTACAGCAAGTTTACTCATCGTTTGTTTTCTTCAATCTAGTGCTCAGATTACCAAAGGAAGTGTTTTTTTAGGAGGTCAAATTGGCTTTAACTCGCAAACAACAACTTCCACCATTGTGGGAATGTCGCCGCAAAAGAATAACGGTTTTTATATTTCTCCTGCAATTGGATTTGCAATGAAGGATAATCTTGTTATCGGATTTGATGTGACTTACTCACACTCGTATAACACCAATAATTCGATTAATTATCCTTATGATCAAACAAATAATATGTTTGGTGCTGGTGTTTTTTTAAGGCGCTATATTCCATTAGGCAAAGGCTTTTATGTGTTTGGCCAAGGGCGTTTGGGCGGTTCATCTAACACTGGTAAAATAAATCAAAATGCTGTAAATCTTTCGGATGACATTAAAGGATACTCATTTGATCTTGGTTTTTATCCTGGCATTTCATATCAAATAAGCAAAAGGCTTCAATTGGAAACGGGGTTTAATAATCTTTTTGATATTTCGTATCAGCACAGTACCGACACTCAAGCCAACACTTATAGTTCTGATGTTACTAAATCAACGACAAATAGTTTTTCTGCATCAACAAGCATTAGCAATCTAGCTTCTTTTACGCTTGGATTAAGACTGTTATTGACCAAATAGAAATGATTAAAAGCATAATAATTTTTCACATTGATTTATAACCATTGAACCCTATCTTTCTTTAACTTTAAAAGCAGCTTTCAATGCTATAATCTGTATTTGAAAGCTGCTTTTTAAACTTTCCCTTATCCATGAAGTCAAACCGAAAATTTTGTGAATGGTCGTTACCAATCAGTTGAAAAATCAACATCTAACGTGGCGTGCAGGCTTCGGTCCAAGAGCAGATGAATTGAATCAGCTCGCTTCCCAATCACAAAAAAATCTGCTCAAAACTCTTTTCAAAAATTCTTCCAAATCTCCACAATACATTGATGTAGCAAACAACGAACTGAAAGGTTTGATGATGGGCGCTAATGAAATGGATAAATTGAAAAAGGGTGATCTTTCGGCCGATCAAAAAAAACAGCTCCGCAAAGATTCCCAGCGTGATATCAAAAGTCTCAATCTCGCATGGTTGAATGAAATGGTCCAAAGTGATGCCCAGCTTCGTGAAAAAATGAGCCTGTTCTGGCATGGTCACTTCGCATCTCGAAATGTCAATATTTTTTATCAGCAATTATTATTGGACAGCATCAGAAAAAATGCGCTTGGTAATTTTGCCGATCTGTTGCGCGAAGTGAGCAAGAGCGCCGCAATGATAAATTTCCTCAACAACAATCAAAATAAAAAAGATCACCCGAATGAAAATTTTGCCCGCGAAGTGATGGAGCTTTTCACCATGGGCCGCGGCAATTATTCTGAAGATGATGTGAAAGAAGCGGCACGATCTTTTACAGGTTGGGGCGCAGATTTGCAGGGCGAATTTGTGTTCAGACAAAAACAACATGATAATGGCGACAAAACATTGCTTGGCAAAACAGGAAATTTTGATGGTGATGATGTACTGAATATTTTGTTGCAACAAAAAGAAACGGCGCATTTCATTTCAAAAAAAATATATCGCTTTTTAGTGAATGATGATGTGGATGAACAAAAAGCAGCATGGCTCGGCAATCGTTTCTATCAAAGCAATTATGATATAAAATCTTTGCTGGAAGATATTTTTAGCAGCGAATGGTTTTATGCTGAAAAAAATGTTGGCGCAAGAATTAAATCGCCGGTTGAATTGATAGTGGGCATCCGCAGAATGTTGCCTATGAAAATTGACAATGAAGAATCGCAATTGACAGTTCAAGCTGTGCTCGGACAATTGTTGTTTTATCCGCCTAATGTTGCAGGCTGGCCTGGCGGAACTAATTGGATCGATAGTTCGTCATTAATGTTCCGCTTGCGCATTCCACAAATTATTTATGCGGCTGATGAATTTGAAATGAAACCAAAAGATGATGATGATGTGATGATGGGCAGAAAAGAAATTAATGAAAACGCATTTAAAATAAAGGGGCTTGGAAAAGTAAAAGGCGGACAGATGATAAGGGCAGAAATTTTCTGGAATGATTATTTGAAAGAATTTGAATCAGTGCCAAAAGAAAACCTGATCACTGAATTAGGCAAAACCATTCTGCAAACGCCTTCAGGAATAAGCGATGAAACATTGAAAAAATATATTGACGCAAGCGGAAGGGAATATTTTATAAAAACAGCAACCATTCAATTGATGAGCACACCGGAATATCAATTGTGCTGAGGATGGTCGATGGGAGATGATGGATGGCCGACTGTCGAAATTGTGAGGTTCATTTAAATTAGAAAGAAACATGTTAATTAAGCGCAAACAATTCATACAACTTGGCTCACTGGCCACAACATCATTGATGCTGCCAAAATTTTTGAAAGCATTTGAGCGGCCGATGATGGTGCCTCAAGGAAATAAAGTTGTTGTAGTGCTGCAAATGAGCGGTGGCAATGATGGATTGAACACGGTCATCCCTGTTCGCAATGATATTTATTATCAAGCAAGACCAAAGCTGGGCATTGAAAAAGAGAAAACATTATCAATAACAGATGAAGCGGCGCTTCATCCTTCATTAATAGGTTTTAAGGAATTGTTTGATGACGGAAGTTTAGGGATCATGAACAGCGTTGGTTATCCAAATCCCGATCGCTCTCATTTTCGCAGCATGGATATTTGGCAGACTGCAAGTGACAGCAATCATTACGCATATACGGGATGGTTAGGAAGATATCTGGATGCACAATGTCAGGGCTGTGATAAGCCAACGCAGGCTTTAGAAATTGATGATGTGCTGAGTCTTGCATTGAAAGGTGATAAAATAAAAGGCATTGCACTGAAAGATCCAAATCGATTATACAATACAAGTCATCAAAAATATTTTAAAGATATTATGGCTGATCATAAAGATTCGTCTAATGAACAGCCTGTGGATTATCTATATAAAACAATGGCTGAAACATTATCAAGCGCCGATTATATCTATCAGCAAAGCAAGTTGCGACCAACATCTTCCGAATACCCTAAAACTGGTCTTGGCAAAAGTTTGCAGACAATTGCTTCGCTGATTTTTTCCGAAATCAATACAAAAGTTTATTATGTTTCACTGGGGAGTTTTGATACGCACGTGAACCAACAAAATGAACAACAGCGATTGTTCACAGAAATGAGCGATGCAGTGAAAGCATTTGTGGCAGACTTAAAAACCAACAATCGCTTTCAAGACGTATTGATGATGACTTTTTCTGAATTTGGAAGAAGGGTTTCTCAAAATGCAAGCGGCGGCACGGATCATGGAACTGCCAATAATATGTTTTTAGTGAGTGGTGGATTAAAACAAAAAGGATTGATTAATGAAATGCCCGATTTGAATGATCTGAACGAAGGCGATCTGAAATATAAAATTGATTTTAAAGATGTGTATGCAACTGTTTTGAACAAA